>JAPHSA010000040.1 GCA_026193235.1 Deltaproteobacteria bacterium
AGGCCCTGACTGACCACCATTTACCGCATTTCCTTCAGACTCATTACTGCTCGGAACAGGATCTAACTTCAACGGCACTGGTTGTAATTCCTGGCTCTGGGTTGGCGGGGCAACAGCAACTGGTGCCACCGGTACTATCTGGGTCGGGACTATTGCCGGCTTATCAGCTTGAGAATTGCTCTCCTGGTAAATCTGCTGGCGGAGGCCGGAAAAGACTTCCTTGACTCCCGTCTCAGGCGTCATGGGAGCGGTGACCTCAGGATAAAAATAATCAACAGCTGTCACCAGCGTTTTCGTTGCAGGATCCATAAACTGCACATGGAGACTTTTCAAGCGCGTCAGCACTTCGCTTTCAGCTGTCAGATCCGGACCCTCCTGGGTAAAGTAACTGAACAGTAGATCAGGATTGGCATGAGTCTCTTCAATCTGAAAACCCATAGCTTTCAGCTCAGATTTGATGGGCTGGGTTAATTCCCAGGGGTCCTGAAGTGGGCTGCGAAACTCTATCACGCTGACATGGCCCCAATCTACAGTAGGAGAGATATCGACATGGAGACTGGCACAGCCTGTCACAATAAAAAACAGAATAAAGCCCGTGTACGTACGCAGGCCATACTGCTTTAAAAACCTCAATACTAAAAACGCGACACCCGCCAAGTTGCTCGCTAATTTTAAGAACTGTCCAGACATTTTGATCTTTCTCCATCGGATTTCAAATTGAGGGCTAGCTCAAAGTTCTGAAGTAAGCCTGGATCATAGCAAATATTCAATAAAAGCACAGGATAAGAATGGCAGGTCAACAACCAAAAGCTGAAATCAGGTGGGCTTTTTCTTCGACTTGAGGATAACCAGGCCACCACTAAAAAAGCAAATGGCTCCCAGCGACATACCTCCGGTCCCGTACAGTTTACCCTTGCGCACTGAGTCCTCAAATTCCATAGTGCTCTTTCCGCCCAAAGATTTTGCGAAACTGGCAACACAGGTGTTGGGTGTCCGCGCCTGGTTGTATTGCCACTGGCTGAACGAAAAAAGCAGAGCCCCCAGTGCCAGCAAAAGCATTCCGGATATATGTTTAACGCCCATGATTCCTCTTCGAAAAAATATTGCTTCACCCGGAGTATAGACAAAGCTGCCGCAACTAAAAAGAGCCCGCAGTATTAACCTGCGGGCCCATTATTTCCCCGACTGATTTTCTTAAACCTGAGCCGCTCTGAATCGATCATGGTGGCATATGCGAAGAGTCCGAGCTTGCCGATGTTTGCCAGCAGCGCCTGGGCGGTTTCGCTGTCGCTTTTCTGCGCTACCAGGATGTCGCCGCTCAGCTGAATTTCTGTCGTGACAAGCTGCGTCGTAATCCCCGCTTGTTTTCTTATTGGTCGTTCGCGACCTGAACAACCAACTTGCCGAAGTTCTTACCTTCGAACAGACCGATAAAGGCTTGCGGGGCATTTTCAAGCCCGTCAACAAAATCTTCACGGAACCTGATCTTCCCCTCTTTGAGCCAGGAACTCATCTGACTGAAAAACTCGCCATAGCGAGGACCGTAGTCGTCAAAGATGATGAAACCCTGCATCTTGATCCGTTTGATGAGCAGGGTCCGGGTCAAAAGACCCAGGCGGTCCGGTCCATCGGGCAGAGCGGTGTCGTTGTATTGAGCGATCGTCCCGCACACCGGGACACGGGCGCCCACATTTAAGAGCGGCAGGACGGCATCGAACACCACTCCGCCGACGTTTTCAAAGTAGACATCGATCCCTTTGGGACAGGCCGCAGCCAATTCTTGTGGGAGGTCGACGCTGCGTCGGTCGAGGCAGGCATCGAATCCCAATTCTTCAGTAACAAAGCGACACTTCTCTGCACCACCGGCAATCCCGACCACACGGCATCCTTTCAGCTTGGCGATCTGACCCACGACTGAACCGACCGCTCCGCTTGCTGCAGCGACGACCACCGTCTCCCCGACTTTGGGCTGGCCGATGTCGAGCAGGCCCATGTAGGCGGTAAAGCCCGGCATGCCGAGAATACCGAGGGCCAGAGAGGGTCGGGTCAACTGAGGATCAAGTTTGGTGAGATCGGAACCATCGGAAAGGGCATAATCCTGCCAGCCGCTATAGCTCAGCACCAGATCGCCCGCTTGATAATCCGGATGAAGGGATTTTTCCACGCGAGCGACGGTACCACCGACCATCAGTTCACCGATCGCCACAGGCGGGGCGTAGGACGTGGCGTCACTCATGCGGCCGCGCATGTATGGATCAAGGGACAGGGAGAGGACACGTAACAACACCTGTCCGTCAGTTGGGACCGGTATTGTTGTTTCTTCAAGCCGGAAGTTATCGGGAGTCGGGGTTCCGACGGGACGCGACTTGAGGACGATCCTACGATTGTGGTTCTTACTTGAGGGCATGATATTTGTCTCCACTAAACGGCGAACGGGGCTGCTCTCCTGAGCTTTCGAAAAATCATTTGAAACTCAATTCCAGGGTCGCTCGGCTGATCTCTGGAGTGATTTCCAACTTGACCATACCCTGTTGTTCCAGTTTTTTTGGATTACGGAATAAAGATAATACCACAGATTAATAACCAATAACGTCATCTGCATGAAACTATCCGCTTGTTTCATCTTTATCCCGCCTGAAGATATTCTTGGGAGCAGGAAGCTCATTGAACGGAACCCTGCTATGACCTTGTGCACGATCGAACACAGAGTTAAAAGTAGCTATTCGAGAGTCTGGTAGTTCTTCATGAATTTGCGATCGATATAATTTTTCAGCAGGAAGGGGGCATGTCCGCCGAAGAGAAGCGGCCATTTATAGAAAACACCGGTATCGTCCCCCATATTGAAAATCAGCATGTAACGCCCTCCCGGTGCAAACGGCTGTAGCGCGGTGCCCCGCAGGGCCGCCCGCAGATTATGATAAAGGACCGGGTTCTGACGAACGGCGTAAACTCCAACCTTGTCCAACGGGGCATCAGCGAAATAAATGCAGTCCCCGCCACCGAAGATTGTGGGATGGGTCGTGCTTTGCAGGTAGCGATTCACCAGCATGCCGCCGTCCGGGCCGGTCGCTATACCCGATTCCCTGAAAACCGTACTGGGCCTGATGCCGACGGCAACGAAAATAATATCCAGATCATAGACCCCGCCGGTCTCGAAAATTACCCTGCCGGTTTCGACAGTCTGCACACGACAACTTTCTTCAACGCGGATATTCCTTTTCCGCAACGAACTGTCCGCCATCCGCCGCACCCTGTCCGGATGATGGGGCAGGAGCTGGCTGCCGGGAAAAAGAATGATATCAATTGGATTCATGCCTGGTTCCCGACCAAGCCGCCAGATATTGCCTGCGACCTCAACGGCAGATGCGCCGCCACCGACCACCCCGACAGCAATTTTTTTCGAATGACCCAGCTCCAGAATGCGCTGCCGGGCTCGCAGCAGTTCCTCGATCGGTTTTACCAGGAAGACATCGTCCTGCGGTCCTGTGACCAGATCTTCAGGAACCTGGCTTCCGAGATTACAGGAAAGGACGTCGTAGGGGAGTTCGTCACCGGAACTCAACTGGACCCTTTGGGTCTCGGGGTCGATGCGCCTCAGTTTACCGAGAGTAAAGGTTGCTCCCATGTTCTCGGTGACCTTTTTGGTGGCAAAGCGGATTTCTTCAGGAGAATAGGTGTTGCCGAGCATACCGGGCCCCATACCCGAGTAATAATGATACTCGGAGGGCCCGATGACGGTGACCTCGTGGCCATCTACAATGAAGGAACGCAGCCTGGCCAGGGTCAACAAGTGGGCGTGACCACCGCCGGCGATAACGAGCTTTTTTTTCATATGACGACTCCCAAACCTGACCTGCCCCACCAATTGAAATCCAGGTACTTCCCCGGGCAAATTGAAAACCGGCTAGGACAATCAGGTTACTTGAAATTTAGCTCTTTCAATGCAATGTAGAATGACCTTCCAACAGACACAGATCGGCGATCAGTGGAAGATGGTCTGAGGCAATCATTGTCAGTTCAGAACGAGGGACTTCGATACTGCGCACTCCCAACCCGGAGCTGATGAAGATATGGTCGATGCGCGCAGTTGGAAAGCGTCCGCTGAATGTGTTCCTGGGACGCCATTGTCGTGCCTCTCTCTGAACATCTTTAAGCTGCCTGCTCAGTCGACGGTAAACCGGCGAGGAAGGCCGTGCATTGAAGTCACCACAGAGGATCATCGGATTGCGACAATTTCTGCCACCCAGCCAGTCACTCCCAAGCAGCGCTTCTACCTGAGCCATGCGCTCGCTTGAAAGCAGCCCCAGATGGGTATTGATGATTTGGATTTCCATGCCGTGCAGTTCAATTGCGACCCAGAGTGCTCCCCGTGGTTCGAGCTGCGGTTTGTCGTCCAGTGTCGGAAGTGGGCCGGCCTTCACGAGCCGCAGGGGCAGATGGGTCAGGATTGCGTCACCGTAGCGTTCTTCCTGTAAATGCAGCGCCGCATGAAAATGAAAGTCCATCTTCAGATAATGCGCAATGAGCTGCGCCTGGTCCATGCCGTTGGTGCGTTCCCGGCCGACATCCAGTTCTTGGAGCGCCACGACATCGGGGTTTGCGCGGGCAATGACGCGGGCAATCCGTTCAGCGGCGAGCTTGCCGTCCATACCGATACAGCTGTGGACATTATAGGTCATGATGCGCAGTCGTCCAGGTGGTTTTTTCGCGTATCTTTTGCCGATATCTGCGGACTGCTCGCTGTCTCGCCCGAGATACTGCAGTGCTGCCCGTCGCAGGTCGATGGGGCGGAGGTAAGAATAGTCTCGGAGTGGAAGGACTGTGTCTCCGGGCAGCAGGTTAAAAGCCTCGGTCTCTTCGACAGTGATCCCGGCGTGCGCGCCATTTTCTACCGCAAAGGAGACTGCCGCCGCCCCATTGCACCAGCCGAGCAGGGTAAGACTTCCAGCGCCCGGATGTTGACAGAGAGCAACCAGATCCTGTTCGATTTCACCAAGAAAAGGATGATCGGCAGCGAACAGTTCGTGCGCCTGATCGGGTAAATAAAAGTGACCTCCAGCTGTGCAGGCGCAAAGTTTGCCCACAGCTTGTTTCATAATGACCACAGGGATGCCATATTTCCGGGTCAACTCATGGGCGACGAACATGCTTTCGGCGGCGCTCAGTTCCCGTGGTGGATAGATAAATCCCACTGGACCGAGGGCGGCCACTGAAACCCGTTTTTCAGCCGTTTCACGAACGTTGATGTGAAATCGGGAAAAAAACCGCTGGAAGTTCCGCCCGCCCAGCAGGCGCACGCGTTGTGTCTGAATTGTTTCCGGAAACTTTTCCGAGACTGTTTTATTGGTTTTATTCAATTGATTGAAGACCGCATCAACGGCTTCCTCAATTGTTTGCCCCTGACGCTGATGATAAGGTTCCACTTGGACCTGCCCATGGTCGGAGTAAATCCAAATGTCGTAGTGACGCCATTTGGACCGCCCGGCCGCACGCCACAGCCGCTTGACGGCGTCATCTATCCCTTTGAGGGTCCAGTGGGCGAACTGCGATGACGGTCCACGACGATGGGCCTGTTCGTCGTAACCGAGAAAATTGAGATGGATGATCGGCAGTCCCCGGGCCATATCGATTTTTGCTCCAATTACGGCCAGTTCACGTAAGAGGATGCAGATGGCGACCCGGGTTGGTACGAATTTGAGTTCCTTGAAAAAATCGTAACCGCGGCTGAGACCACGCGCAAAATCGACGAGTGCCAGAACCAGCTCCAGCGGCAACAGAACTGCGGTACGTAAAAAACTGTAGAGATTACTCATCAGCAGCAGAAACACCACGAAAGGATTGGCGCTACGCAGTGACGGCCCCCAGCCCATCGCTGCCGGGCAGAAGTGTGCTTCTTCGGAACCACCGGTAAAGTTTCCCGCATACACACTTCCCCCTGTGAGCAGGGACTGATTACCGCTGTTCGCGAGCAGCAGCTCGAAATGGCTGGCCGCTTCCGGTTCATACATGCGAATCATCCTGCCCAGCTGTGGATCGTTGAAGGTAAATGCCGGGACAGCATTTTTTACACCGTAGAAAAGCTCGGCCTGAAAGGCCGGAGTGCTTGCCGGAAGACCGGAATATTGTGTTTTTACCTGGTAGTGTTCGCGCTGGATCAGCCGCTGCATGAACGGAACCTCGCCACTCTTTAAGGCGCGTTCGAATTCCCGGCGCGAGAGTCCGTCAAGCTGTATCATAAGCAGACCCGGACGGGATGCCGGGCCTTTAGATACCGGCAGCTTGAGCAGTCGTGCCAGCCATTCACTGCGACTGAAGAGTCGTCGTGATTCACGCAGAAATGTCTCTATCCGTCCGATCATGCCGCTAATCCTGCTCGTTTTATGCTCCGTTGGAGCGGTTCAGGGCGACCCCGGCAGCGCTGCCGGCAGCCTTGAGGATGTCCCACTCCGCTTTGATCAATTGCAAACTGGATTGCCATTGCTCTTCTGGTTCGGACCAGCCGGTTGGGCTGTGAGGCTGGAGAGATCTGTAGCAGCTCAATGCTTTTTCAACCGTCCGGCTCATAGAGAAGGCCTCGGCGGTCTGCCGTGCCGCCTGTTGAAATTTTCGCTGTTGTTGCGGCGACTGCCTGGCCATCCAGTCGATGGCTCTGGCAAAACCTTCAATCGATTCCTCCTGCTGCAGTAAAAGTCCGTTGGCTCGGTTTCTGACAATTTCCCTGGCTCCCGGTGCGTCCAGGGCCACCACCGGGACTCCGGCGGCCATCGCTTCGGTGAGGACCATCCCCTGGGTTTCACTTTTGGAGGAAAAGGTAAAAATATCCATGGCTGCCAGAGCGTCTGCCAAATCTCTCTGTTGCAGGACTCCAAGAATATGCAGCTTTGAAGCTATCCCTGCGCTCCAAAAAATATCACGGATATTCTGCTCACAGGGACCGGCTCCGATGACCAGGAAATAACAGTCCTTGAAGGCGGGAGTCCTGGCCGTATTTTTGATAAATTTCGCCACTGAGCGAGCGAGGAATTCAATATTCTTTTCCGGGGCCAGACGTCCAAGGTGTCCGACCACATAGCTGTGTGGGGGAAGGTTCAGTTTGCGGCGGACCTTTCCCCCGGAACCATCGGAAAAATTCTCCACCACCACCCCGGTCGGGATAACTTCGATTGCTGTCGTGACAGCCCGTTGACGTAGCAGATCTCTGATGCTTTCACTGGGGGCGATCACCTGATCAGCCAGGTTGGCATATTGCGTCGCAATCTCGGTCACGAAGCGTCTCAGAAGGATTGAGTCGCCCGGAACGTAATGAGAATATTCTTCATAGCGGGTGTGGTGGGTGAACACCAGGGGCAGGCGTCGATAGCGGGCAATGCGCAATGCAGTCACCCCGAGTAAATAGGGATGATGGGTATGGACGATGTCGGGATGAAAGGTCTTCATCTTCCTGGTCAACAGGCCGGACAATGGGAGAACGAGAGAAAAGTCGCTGCCATGAAAATTTTGAAGCGCTGGAATACGCAAAACATCGGTCTCATTTTTGGGCGCGTCAGAAAATTCAGGGGCAACCACCAGAGTGCGGTGACCTCTCTTGCGGTATTCTCTGGTAAAGGATTCCACCGAGCGTGCCACCCCTCCCACGTGAGGGGTATATGTGTTGGTGAACATGACAATGTTCATACGTCTTTCCTCGTTAATGTCACCGATTGTCTGGTCTGCTGCGGCGTCACGACAACCGCTGTGAAGCCGGGCAAATGGATTTCAACCACCGGGGCATTAGCTGTGTGCCAGGCACCTTTCCAGGTGACCTCGGGCGGTTTTTCTGACTGAGGAATCACGCTGATCAACACTGTACCGAAAGTGGTTGGTGCAGGACCGAAGGTGATCGGCTGATTTTGATCGAGCCAGCGCGGTGGGATACCGGCGCACAGAATCAGCCGATCACCTTCTTCGCGCACAAAACAGTTACGTATCATCATGATCCATTCGGCGGAAGCCCAGATATGATGGCCGTCACCCATGCAGCCGCCGCCGGTACGGGGATGTATTGCCTCCGGCCAGTGACCGGTCGGCGATGCAAGCCTGGCAATGGCATCCATCAAGCGGAGATAGCGTGCATCACCGTTTCGCAATAAAACTTGTGCGACATGCAAGGTCAGATAAGCGTTGAGGCCGGAGTGAATCATGTCCTGGAAAAAAGCGTCGTCAACGAAGCAGTGTTTGAGGAGAAAATCGACCGTTCCCAGCAGCCGTGGATCATCCGGCGAATAGAGTTGCAAGGGATAGCCGGCCGCCAGCGAACCGATGGCGCCCGCATCCAGTCGCCGGTAGGGTGAAGCGGGCATGGCGAGACCGCCGATTCGACCTTCGCAGGTTTTAAGGCTGCGGTCTACTGCCGCCATAAACTCATCTGCGGCCTGAGCAAAACCGGCACTGCTGCCTTCATTGCCACCTGAACAGAGTGCGCCGGCGGCCCGCAGACCGGCAATTCCCCAGAAATCGTCCCAGTAATA
>JAPHSA010000335.1 GCA_026193235.1 Deltaproteobacteria bacterium
CGACCGAAAGGGCCGCGAATGCCGAGCTTAGTCCCGATTTGAAGTTGATGCATAGCTCCAGTCAGGGTGCCGGCGTTTCTTACGCCAAGCTCAAATTCTGGCGTGCGGGTGGGGGAGCTGGCCACGGAAATTGGCGCCTCAGTCAATCCCGGGATGGAGACCTGAATAAATTGTCCCGGTTGATGCGCTAGTGAACTGCCGTCGTCCAAACGCAGGCGGAACATTTTCTCTTGCGGAGTCAGGTCTTCGACGTGCAAAAGGGTACAACTGCGGGGGGAATAAATTGACGTTGTCTGGTTAACCGAAGAACTGTGCATAGGCCGACTCCGGGGAATACTTTCATTCCCGGTTAATTATAGCTGATTATTTTGATTCCGTAAGCGGTTTTAAATGGCAATGTGCAAGAGCTTGCTTTTCTATAAAAATCGGGTTAGTTTTCCCTACTTCCGGTAAATTGAACCCAGTAAATTCCCGATATCATCGATGAACTTTATAGCCTGAACAGGACGAACCGATGCGCTACTCCCAATACTTGCTGCCAACCCTCAAAGAAACCCCTGCCGATGCTGAAGTTATTAGCCATCAGTTGATGATGCGGGCGGGAATGATCCGCAAAGCTGCCGCTGGTATCTACAGTTATATGCCCTTCGGGTTGCGCTCAATTCGTAAGATGGAACAGATTATCCGTGAAGAGATGAACAAGGCTGGCGCCATTGAATGCCTGATGCCGATGGCCAACCCGGCTGAACTGTGGCAGGAGTCGGGCCGCTGGGAAAAATATGGTAAGGAACTGCTCCGCTTTAAGGATCGCAAAGAGACCGATTTCTGCATGGGGCCAACCCACGAGGAAGTCATTACCGATATCATCCGCAACACAGTCAATTCCTATCGCCAGCTGCCGTTGAATCTGTACCAGATTCAGACCAAGTTTCGTGATGAAATCCGTCCCCGTTTCGGGTTGATGCGCGGGCGAGAATTTATTATGAAGGACGCTTATTCCTTTGATCTGGATGATGAGGGCGCGGACAAGTCTTACAGTAAAATGTATCAGGCTTACCGAAATATTTTTAATCGCTGTGGTCTGAAATTCCGCTCAGTTGAGGCCGATAGCGGTGCTATCGGTGGCTCCTTCTCCCATGAATTCATGGTGCTGGCCGAATCGGGTGAAGATGGCATTGTCTCCTGTGATGCCTGTGAATACGCGGCCAACGTCGAGAAGGCCGAACTGGTTTATCGTGACCTTGAAACTCCCGCCGCAACTGCAGTACTGCAACGGGTCGACACTCCTGGGCAGAAAACGATTGAAGATGTTGCTGCTTTTCTGCAAATGGATCCGAATCAGCTGGTGAAAACTCTGATTGTTCAGACTTCCGAAGATAAAGTTCTGGCCGTGCTATTACGTGGCGACCGTGAGCTGAATGAAATCAAACTGGCCAATAAGCTTGGTGTCGACTGGGTGTTGATGGCTGAAGATGATGTGGTGAAGCGGACTACGGGCGCCCCTACTGGGTTTGCCGGGCCAATCGGCTTGAAGATACCTGTGATTGCCGATGCCGAGGTCAGGGGACTAGCTGATTTTGTTGTCGGTGGTAACGCGGTTGATGTGCACTATACTGGTGCCAACCTCAACCGTGATTTTGCGGTCAGTCAGTTCGCTGATGTCCGTCAGGCGGTTGCCGGTGATCCTTGCCCGCGCTGTGATTGTGGTAAGTTTGAGAGCTGGCGCGGCATTGAGGTAGGTCATGTCTTTAAATTGGGGACCAAGTATTCCGATGCAATGAACGCCACAGTTCTTGATGATCAGGGTAAAACCAAGCCTCTGGTTATGGGCTGTTACGGCATTGGCGTTGGCCGAACAGTCGCCGCAGCGATTGAGCAGAACCATGATGAGTACGGCATGATGTTGCCGATGCCCCTGGCCCCCTTCCAGGTGCTGATCTCCGTACTTAATCCCAAAGATGATCAGGTACGAGAAGCTTCGGAGCAACTCTATCAGCAGTTGTTGGATATGGGCATTGAAGTCCTGCTTGATGACCGCGATGAGCGTCCGGGAATTAAATTTAAAGATGCTGACTTGATCGGCATCCCGCTAAGAGTAACTGTGGGCGCGCGTAACCTCAAAGAGGGGAATCTTGAGCTCAAAGAGCGGGCCAGCGGTGAGCAGGTACTTGTTCCTTTTGACCAGCTTGCAAAACGTGTGCAGCAGATGGTCGATGAGGCTTTGTTCGTTTCGCTGTAATTCACCTGAACTCTGGAGAGCAGCACCTATTTATTTGATGTTATGACTGAACTCAAGATTGACATAGCCGGGCTACTCAAACTGCCTCGAGGCATCTACGAGCCTCTAGGTCCTGATCCCCTTGCGCTGATATCTTCTTCTTCAGGGCATATATTGCTGGGCCGCCCGGATCAAGAAAATCCGGTGATCCTTTCTGGTATTCTGGAAGAGGGGGCGATTCCTGATCTGCTTTCCTATTTCAACATGTTCCGCAAAACCGGTATTTTGTCGATTCAGTTTGCAGGTGGCACCAAGGCGCTTTATTTTCAGCAGGGTGAGATTGTTTTTGCCACCAGCACTCTGGCCAGTGAAGACCTTGGCGAAATTATGTTCTCCCTCGGTAAGATTGAGCAGGCAGTCCTCCAAGAATTACGACCTTTAGTCAATGAGTACACCACGCTGGGTAAGTTGCTCGTTGAACGGGGAGCCGTAACCCCCAAGGACCTTTGGCTGGCAGCTCGTAGCCAGGTAGAAAATATTGTTTACAATCTCTTTTCCGCCCCCAGTGGAGGGTTCTACTTTCAGGTGCGGGCGATAGAGCAGGAACAGATTCTGCGTCTGTCGATGAGTACCCAGAATCTGATTATGGAAGGGCTGCGGCGGTTGGATGAAAAAGCCCTGTTCATGCGTAAGATCATTTCGCTTGACTATTATCCAATGGAAACTGGAAAAGAAGCTATCGACCTGTCTCAGAGTGAAGCGCGTTTGATGCAGTCTATTCAGACCGGACAGGAAACAGCTCAGCAACTGTTTCGCAAACTTGGAATGCGCGAATTTGAAGGTATGCGTATTCTTTACGGCTTGCTCGAAAAGAAACTGCTGCGTATGGAGGACACGCCGACAACGGAAATCGAAGGCGAGTTGGGACAGATTCTGGCAACCTATAATAATCTATTCAAAGTTGTCACCGCCCGGGTTGCCAAGGTGACTCCCAAATTCCCTCAGGAGGTCGCGCAATCTCTCCGGGAACTGCCCCAGCCTTACTCCTTTGTGTTGCGGGATGTTGAGTTGCGGGAAGACGGTTCATTAGATGGTCATCGCATTGTTGCTAATCTGGAGGGTTTGGAAGAGGGGGATAAAAAGAAGTTGCTGGCCGATTCCCTCTGTGAAGTCGCTTTTATCGAAACCATGGCATTGCGGCGGGATCTCGACGCTGAACAAGCCAGACCACTGATTGCCCGGGTTCAGGAAGTTACGACCCGCGTGCGTGAACTTGTTGGGAGAAATGGATGAGAAAATCAGCGAAAGAACGACTTATCTTTGCTCTGGATGTGGATGATTTTTCCGCTGCAGAAGATTGGGTGATCAGGTTGCAGGAGACGGTCGGAGTCTTCAAGGTCGGTAAGCAATTATTTACCCGCTGTGGACCGGATGTCGTCAAAATGATCCGCAGCCATGGCGGTGAGGTGTTTCTGGATCTGAAGTATCATGACATTCCCAATACTGTTGCCAAGGCAGCGGTAGAAGCCTGCAAGCTTGGGGTAAAAATCTTTAACGTACATGCCTTGGGTGGTGCTGAAATGATGCGTACAACGGTTGCTGAGGTTGATGCCTACTGTGCCGCAGCAGGAGTTCAGCGACCGATGATGCTGGCAGTGACGATCTTGACGTCCTCAACAGAAGAAACCTTACGCGCTGTAGGTATCGAGCGCCCCGTTGACGAGATGGTCCCACGTCTGGCAAAGCTAGCTCAATCTGCCGGGTTTGATGGTGTTGTTGCGTCGCCGAAAGAAGCAGTTTTGATCCGTAAAGCCTGTGGTGATGATTTTGCCATAGTTACGCCGGGCGTTCGCCCTGCTTTTGCCTCACTGGATGACCAGAAAAGGGTCACG
>JAPHSA010000235.1 GCA_026193235.1 Deltaproteobacteria bacterium
GATAATTCCTTCATCCCTGCATGGGGGAGGAAGGGATCGGCATTTGTTCTGTTCCGTCCACGTTTGTCGCTGGTTCCGAACTTTCTGACATCTTTTTGCATAGCAGCCTCCTTTCGTATGACTTGGGATTGTGTCTTAATTATAGCACCGGATGCCCATCTCCCACGGCCAAACAGAAAAAAAACAACGATAAATCAGGCTATTTCAATTGCAGGAACAGTTCAGCACGGCAGATGACCACTATTCCGGTGCCCTTAAATGGGTGACAAGGGGAGGTCTACCAAATATTAAAAAGCCCTTCCGGAAATAGGGAGTTCTTTCTTACATTGTGAGGATTGCAAGATCAGATAGTTTGCCCAGATGCGGACGCAGAAAAGTGGTCAAAATCTCGGACGTTTTCTGTGGGGAGGATTTGTAATAACGCTGATCCTTGACAGACACGGGGAATCGCTGAAAAATTGCAGAAAATCCACAGGCTAATATTCAGACACAACAAATAAGGCGGCCTTGCCACCCTCGGCGGGTCATTTTTTTCATCTATAATGTTAGCGCTATTCAGGTAAGAGCAAGGCGGCGTCCGGGGCCGCAACCCCGCTAACTTGAATTTACAAATAAAGCGAGCCGGCTTCCATTAAGAAACCGGCCTGCGAAACAACCTGAAATCAAACCATCAACTAATCACAATCTCCACGCCAAAGACACTCATCCTGCCCGCACTGCTGCGAGAAGTTCGTATTGAAACACTGCGGATTGCCTTCGGCCAGCTGAATGGTGCGAATCAGTTCCTCTTTTTTCATCTTTCCCGGCTTAACACCCAGATCTTTGGCAACAGCTTTCACTTCCGTCATATTCATCTCTTGCTCCTTTTATTTTTTTTGATCGTATAATCAGCCATAAGTTTGAGTAAAACGTAGTTTAGTATACCGCTACTTTGGAAGTACGCAACCTCCTCATCGGTATCTAGTCGACAGATAACATCCAGCATCTAGCTGCGGCCATCACCGGTCGATCTGCAGGGTCAAAAGCTCTTTTCACTGCAAAGCACCTGAATGCCAGAGAGAGTTGTTCACTTCCGTCATGCAGGGTCTCTGCCGAATCTACCTCTTTGAATTTCAGTGGCAGCACCCCCATTCCGACCAGGTTGGAGAGATGGAGATGTTCATAAATTTCAGCCAACACCGCCATACTCGCCGAGCCGTAGCGTCCCTGTGGCCGCCAAGTCACGGCAGGAGCCGATGCCGTACGCTTTACCGGCGATAATCATTAACGGGATATGCTCTTTTGTGTAAGTAACGATGGCATCAAAAAAATACTCATTTCCGCGCCATCCGGCACCAGTTTGTTGCACAGTCGAATGTTAGGGAAGGTACCACGCATCATTACCTCGTGATTGGCGCACCACTAACTGTAGGAGTTGAAATTCTGCTCCTCGACTCCATGCTCAAGAAGATAGCGGCCGGCCGGAGATTTTTAGGCCCCCTTGATCACAAAATCAGGTGGCCTGTTCTCATTATGGGGAATTCTCCCCTCTCCTGTGTTGACAATGGAACTACATGGGGCAACATTTAAGATAATAGGGCGGGCTTTCTTGTTTTTCACGATTTTTGGGACATGGTTTAAACTGCAACGACAATTGTAGTGCTTTAGGAATAGGTCGGTAACTAAAAGCTTTTAGACTAAGGAAGACATGAGGGCCCCACCGAGTCCGGTTGCAGCAACCACCAGCCAGGGAGGTAATTTCCACAGGGTTAGCAGCCCAAAAGCGATCAGGGCGAGGACAAAATCCCCAGCCGATAGAATGCCGCTGCTCCAGATCGGATCGTAGAAAGCAGCCAGCAGCAGCCCAACCACCGCAGCGTTAACACCGACCAACGCTGAGCGCACCCGCTGATTCTTCCGCAGTTCCTCCCAGAAAGGCACAATACCGACCACTAGCAGAAAAGATGGCAGGAAGATGGCCAACAGACAGAGCAGGCCGCCTAACCAGCCATTGGGAACAACCTTCAAGGCCGCACCAAGATAAGCCGAAAAAGTGAAAAGTGGTCCCGGCACAGCCTGGGCAGCACCATAACCAGCCAGGAACATATCCTTGCTGATCCAGCCCGGGGTGACCACTTCCGCCTGTAATAATGGGAGCACTACGTGCCCGCCGCCAAAGACCAGCGACCCTGAGCGATAAAAACTGTCGATAAGAGCCAGGACCTGAGAACCTTCATGCGCGAGAAAGGGGAGAAACAGCAGTAAAGCGATGAAGATTCCAAGGCTGATCAAAGCACTCTTTCTACTCAGTGTAAACAACTGGGGTTCATGGTTGGTCGGCCCTTCGTAGTGCAAGAAAAACAGCCCAAAGATGGCTCCAATAATGATCGCCGTCAACTGGCCGGGAACTCCTCCCCAGGCCAACGCAATAATGGCGGCCATAATCGCCAGGGTTTTCCTCGGTCGGTCCGGGCAAAGAGCCTTGGCCATTCCCCAGATTGCCTGCGCTACCACTGCGACCGCTACCACCTTGAGACCGTGCAGCCAACCGACCTCGACCACCGACTCCTGAAGCCCCGTAACACCGTAGGCAAATAATATCAGGGCAAGAGCCGATGGTAGGGTGAATCCTGCCCATGCGGCCAGTCCTCCTCGCAAGCCAGCCTGAGAAATACCTATGCTGATACCAACCTGACTGCTGGCCGGCCCCGGAAGAAACTGGCAGAGAGCGACCAGATCCGCATAGCTCTCCTCTTTCAAGCAGCGTCGATGATCTACGAACTCTTTGTGAAAATAACCAAGGTGGGCCACCGGTCCGCCAAATGAAGTGAGACCAAGCTTCAGAAAAACCAGGAAAACCTGTGAGACTGTCAGTTTTTGCATATGTGAACTTTACTTACTGAGGC
>JAPHSA010000060.1 GCA_026193235.1 Deltaproteobacteria bacterium
ACAAAGTGTTCTATGAGCCGGTCTTGTTTGCCATGACTCAGACGACTTTTTCTCATGCTGCTATCCTAGACGAAATTCAGTTATCTAGGACAGCCCCTAAAATAAACTTTTATAATTACTGAATGATATTTTATTTATTAAGTAGTAGAGGGCCTTTTTATGCGAATTACACCATTAAGTGAACTGCGTCTGCGCTGTGAAAAGCTGCAAAAATTGCTCCACCAGGAGGGTCTTGACGGCGCAATTCTTGTCCAGAACAGCGACCTTTTCTATTTTACCGGATCCATCCAGCGTGGCCTTTTTTACCTCCCAGCTGAAGGAGAACCTCTGTATCTGGTGATTAAGGACCAGGGTCGTGCCCGGATGGAATCGGGTCACCAGCATGTACTGAAAATTGACAGTATTAGGGAATTGCCGGGAAAGTTAAATGAGTATGGGCTGAAATTACCGCAACGGGTCGGTATGGAGCTGGACGTTCTTCCGGTCCAACTGTACCAGCGCTATTTGAAGATTCTCCCTGCTGCTGAGGTGGTTGATGTTTCACCACTTGTACGCCGGGTGAGAGCAATTAAAAGCGAATATGAACTCTCCATTATGCAGGATTGCGCCGTGCTGGCGGAGAAAACTTATGAATATGCCAAAACGGTCATAGCTGTTGGCAAGACAGACCTGGAAATTGCAGCTGAATTAGAATTCTTTGCGCGTAAAGAAGGACACCAGGGCATTATCCGCTTCCGCAGCTTTAATTCAGAACTTTACTTTGGTCATGTGTTTTCCGGGAGCGATGCTGCGGTTCCCGCCTACCTTGATGCCCCGCTTGGTGGTTTGGGATTAAGCCCGGCGGTCGGGCAGGGCGCCAGTTATAAAACTATAGCCTCAGGAGAACCGATTATTATTGATTTTATTGTGGCCTATGATGGCTATCTGGTTGACCAGACCCGGACCCTTTCGATTGGGCCTGTTGCGGACTCTTTGAAACTGGCTTATGCAGATATGTTGCAGATTCAGCAGCGGCTTTATGATATTGCCCGCCCCGGGATGAGTTGGGGTGAACTGTACCGGCAATGTTATGATCTGGCAGTAAGCTTGGGCCATAAAGACAGTTTTATGGGGGCTGACGGAGCACAGGTCTCTTTTATTGGACACGGTATAGGTATCGAAGTCGATGAATATCCTTTTATCGCCAAAGGCTTCGATAGTCAGATTTTGGAAGAGAATATGACCTTTGCCTTCGAGCCGAAAGCCGTCTTCCCGGGGCTCGGAGCTGTTGGTGTGGAAAATACCTGGCGCGTCACCCAGGACGGCCTGAAGCGGTTGACCTTCGCGAATGAGAATCTGGCGGAGTTGTAAATTACAAAAAGGCGAAACGGCTGGTCTGGTAGTTGTCGCGCCGATGACGATCCTGATACCAGATGGCGCGTTTGACGCGAGCCATGAGGCGGATAGGATTAATCGGCTTGGCAATAAAGTCGAAGAAGCCCATCTCAAGTAACCGATACTCTTCTTCGGCGGCCGTTCTTGCTGAAAGCGCAATCACCGGAACCTTGGCGATATCTTTATTGGCTTGAATCGCCTTGAACATTTCAATCCCGTCCATCCGTGGCATAGGTATGTCGGTGATGATCAGGTCCGGCTGGAGTTGAGTTGCTATCTTCAAGCCTTCGGCTCCATTTCTGGCTTTGTAGATGGAATAGCCCTCTTTTTTAAGGGCCGCTTCCGCAGCACTGAGAACAATTTCATGATTATCAACCAGCAATACATTCCAGGAGCGGTCCTCTTTTTTTAATGGAATGTCGGTTAGATAATGTTTTTTGATGGCGGCTTTAAGCTCATCGGGAGTTGCTACGCAAGGTGAAATACGCAGGGCCAGCTTAAAAGAAAGATCACTTTGTAGTGCCATATCCAAAGGGTTGGCCATGGCGAGGTAAAGTGTTTTCTTGTCGAGCTTGAGTGGGAAAATCAGGTGAGCAAGTGCGCTCTCATCATCAATCTGCTTGAGAACTTCAGTGGTAAACTTGTAGCGGGCGAACTTTTTAACGTAAGGAAATCCAAATTGAGTCGATAGGGCCTTGGCAATGTCTTCTTCGAGAACAATATCCATGTCCTCAAGAATTTTCCCCAGTGGTTGATGGTTTTCTTTCTGTCGGAGAAGAGCTTGATCGAGATCCTTCTGCGAGATGACTTCATTTTCGAGCAGAATTTCACCCATTTTTTTTCTGGCCATAAGGCGCCCCCGGTAGTGTTATATTAAGAATCGTACGCCCCTCGCCATTCTTATTGGTTTTATCACATTATATTTATTTTTTGTCAATTGGAATATCTAAATTCTTGAGATCATTGTATTTTCCTGGCTTGTCAGGGGAATTAAAGAACAAAAAACGTGGAAGGATGAAACGTGCGCATAAAGCCAAAAGACTACCTGCAGTATCCTTGGTACTTAAAACCTTTTTTCTGGAAACAATTTCGCACTTATGGACAATTACTTAAACCGGCTTTGTTATGGGCCCGTGAGCCGAAATTATTTGCTGCTGTTGCTTCGCTTTACGGTGTCTTAGATCGTAAAAGCTCACCAATTAGTCCGGTCCTGCGTTCATTGATCACGGTTCGGGTATCACAAATCAACTGGTGTCGCTTTTGTGTCGATATCAATTCTTCGGTTTTGGCTAAGCGGGCCGGATCAATGGACAAGGTTGATGCTCTTGAAGCCTGGCGTCAGAGTGGGCTGTTCAGCGAGCAAGAACGCTCTGTTTTAGAGTATGTGGAAGGGATGACCGATACGAACCGACAGGTGACAGATAAGATGGTTGAAGATCTGAAAAAATGGTTCACTGAGGACGGTATTGTAGAATTGACCGGATTGATTGCCTTCCAGAACCTTTCGAGTAAATTTAACAGTGCGCTGGATATGCCCCCCCAGGGTTTTTGTCAACTGCCTTCTCGGGGGGACTGAAAAATACTAAGCGTCCAGAAACTCCTCGATTTGATGTAAGACCTTGACCGCCCCCTCAGCAAAGGAAAAATGTGGTGCGTTGATATGAGGCTCGCGGGGATTGATACGAAAAACCCTGCTCTGCTCCCTTTGGCCCAGCTGCTCGCTGAGATGGCGGATTGTTGGAATTGATGACCCGGCTCCCATCTCAATGACAACCATTAGCCCTTGGTGATTGGCCTGCAGAAACCTGTCAAAACGATCTTCCTGCTCAGCAGTACGCTGATGTAACCAGGAGTAATCACCGAACATCAGAATGTTAGGTCTGGCGACGCGTTGACATTTGGGGCAGTGCGGAACAGTGGCGGCGCGCATGGTGCTTTCATCGATGTTGAATTCAGCACGGTTTGGCCAGATATCATGACTGCAGGGAATAGTGCATTGCAGATGATGGATAGAACCGTGGACTTCGAGAATCCGTCCATCGGCAAACCCGGCTTTTTGAAACTGGCCATCAACATTGGATGTGACTACAAAATGATCAAGTTGGTAGCGGAAAATCCATTCCTGTAAGAGTTTAAATCCAGCGTGAGGGATAGTACTGCGGTAAAGGTTGGTTCGATGGCCATAGAAGCCCCAACCAAAATGTGGATCTCCCTCAAAATGTTCCGGATTAGCCGCCTGGATAAAACTTAACCCGAGGCGCTCATACATTGGATAGGAATTCCAGAAACCCTGGTTGCCACGAAAGTCGGGTAGTCCAGAATCAACACCCATGCCAGCGCCAGCTGTGATCACCAATGAGGTTGCGTTGGAAATAATTTCAGCAGCTTCGGAAAAAGGGGTGTCTGTCATGATAACTCTCCCTTCAAATAGCAACAGAGACCTTGACTGGCATAAGAATACTGATTAAATCAGCAGGGGCCATTTCGATCAGCATTCCCCGCCGGCCACCATTGATGAAAAGTTTTTCCAGACTGGCAACTGTTTCTTCCATGTAAAGCGGTAAAGTTTGCCGCGTCGCAAACGGTGAAATGCCACCGGTTTGGTACCCGCTGATCCGATCTGCTTTTTCTGGGGGGCAGGTGGTGACCAGTTTAACCTTCAGTTGCCGCGCCAGATGTTTCAAGGAAACTTCACAATTCCCATGCATCAGGACAATGAACGGTTTTTGCTGGTCATCTTCCAGGATCAGGGTTTTGATAATCTGATGTTCGTCAACCTTGAGTTCCCGGGCACTGACTCTGGTGCCGCCTTTATCTTCATATTTGTAAAAATGCGGAGTGAATTTGACTTTATGCTGCTTGAGAAGTCTGATGGCGGGCGTCGCCGGGACTTTATCTCGTGCCATGATGATCCCTTAACTGAACAACCATGAAATTGGAATGAAAGCAATGCTGATAGCAATCATCAGTGAGCTGGCGATGGCAATTCCTTTGAACAGCCTGTCGGTTTTCCGCTGGTTACGGATACTGATCGGCATGAACCACCCGAGGAGCGCTCCAGCAACCGCACCACCAAGGTGAGCGGCATTATCAGCACCAACGATGAAACCAAACACAAACGCCATCAGTGCCCATTGCAACATGAAATTACGGCGTTGGAGCCCAATACCTCCACCAACGCGGTGATAAAAACTGATGGAGAAACCGATCAACCCAAAAATGGCTCCTGATGCTCCGACAACGACAGAAACCGGATGCCACATAAGACCGGCCAGGGTAGCGATAATGGTGCTGAAGAGATAAACGGTGAGCAGCCGTGGCCAGCCGAGTTCAGTTTCCAACAAAGGACCAACCTGATATAGAACGACCATGTTGAAACCGAGATGGATCAGCCCTCCATGGGTGAACGCATAGGTTATACAACGCCACCATTCACCATTATTGAGCACCCAGGGCCAGTATTGAGCGCCCCAGTGCACCATCAGATCTG
>JAPHSA010000064.1 GCA_026193235.1 Deltaproteobacteria bacterium
CAGGAATTGTGCAGATCGATGGAGGCTGGGCGGGAAAATCAAGCACGTAACGATGCTCTCTTTTGACAACAGTTAGCAGACCGGATCTCGAGTGGAAAGCGATCTGTTTTTTCCTGTAACCGAGGAGTTCGTAAAGAACAAAGGCTGTAGCCAGGGTCGCGTGTCCGCATAGATCAACTTCCGCAGAAGGTGTGAACCAACGGATGTGAAAGCCTCCATCCTGTGGAACGAAGAAAGCTGTTTCGGAGAGATTGTTCTCTTCGGCGATGGACTGCATCATTTGATCGCTCAGCCATTCCTGTAATGGACAAACGGCGGCGGGATTGCCCTCAAATGGGCGGTTGGCAAAGGCATCAATCTGGAAAATTTTCAGTTCCATCTTTTTATCCTTAGATGATGGTTAAAATGATTTGGCTAGCCAATAACATAAAGCACTGGCAGCAGCCAGGACAATTTGATCCACAAAATTAGCACCAAGGGCCAAACTTGCAGCAACAATCAGAATGCGCTGATGGCGATTGGTATAACTCCCAAAGCCGCCGTGATGATAATCCCCAGCATGATCAGCATAGCCAGGAGAGCTTTTCGCTCATAGGTGAAGTCGGTGGTTGCATCCTGCCTTTTGTGGGGGCGTTAGTTTCCCTGAGTCTTTCATTGTCAAAAAAACGACTTTTCTCGGTTTTTGCTTTTCTTCAAATCTTTAGCAATTCCTCATAACACCCAATAACTCTATAAATATCATAAACTTAAAGAATGTTAATTTTTTTGGCACGGTTCTGGCCTAAGAACCTTTTTGGATATTCATACAATTTATCGGAGGCGTTGATGCAGCGGCCTGTTCAAATCAAAAAAACTATCGGATTTATTCTGTTTATTCTGTTGTTTTTTCTCAGCATAACCATGACAGCCAAGGCTGCGGAATCCATTACTTTAAACAGCATGCAGAAGCAGGAAAGTCCAAGTTCTACCCGGATAATTTTCAATTTCCCCGCGCTGCCAAAATTCACAACCGAGCATTCGGGGCAACGTGTTGATCTTTTGCTGGATGATGTTCAGCTCTCACCGAGCCTGCATCAACTTCCGGAGGATGAAACTGTCGTTAAAATTTTGCTGACGGAAAAGCCTCAACAGTTGATGGTTTCACTGCTGCTACGGCGCGCACCGAAACAGGTGGTCACTGAGTCACAAGTAGATCCGAGTCGTCTGGTAATGGATATTTACTGGGAAGCCGATGAAGGTGCCCGGCCAAGCGTAGCTTTTAGAATTGCAGATATGCCGCCCAAAAAAGCGGGGAGAAGAGCCGCACAGTTTCAGCGTGAATCTCCTTGGGAAGGCCATTGGAACGAATTTTTTCACGACTATCGCAGTTATTGGAAATTACAGTTACCAGTCAACTTCACCCTGCCCGAACTCCCGGCTTTAATCATCGATGAGCAAAGTCCGCTCTGGCCGCTTCAGCAGCATGCAGATGAGAAAATGTTTCTCAGCTTGCTGCAGACGGCAACTGCTTTAACCGATCTGGATGAGCAGCAGCGTTATCTCAGGGATGTGCTGGTAGCAGAAGCACAGTTGCGGACTGGTGACAAAGAAGCGGGCAGTGCCCGTCTCGAAAGGCTGATGGTACTTGATGGCAGTGAGCAGATGCGTGTCGATTATTTGACAGCTTACGCAGAAGCACTTGAAGAACAGCCTCTGGTTGCACAAATCAAGCTTCAACAATTGCTTCCCCAACTGCAGGATAATCATCCTTTGCTGCCACTGGTTCAGCTGTTGATTGCGGAAACCGCCCTGGCTTCAAATATGGATGCTGTGGCGCTGCAACATTTGGAGGATCCAGCAACCGTCTGGCCCGATAATTTACAGCCGGTGGTGGATTTGAGAAGGGCAGATGCTCTTGCCGGAGCCGGGTCTCTGGATCAAGCGCTATCTATTTATCAGGGGCTGGAGAAAGAACCAGGGCTATTCGAATTTTACCGGTTCTCCTGTAACCGGGCGGCTTTCAGTGCTTTTAAACAACAGAATTACCAGCTGGCAACCATTTTCTATCGAAAATTAGTTGAAATCGTCAAAGATGAGCCTGGAGAAGATCTTATTCTTTTCGCTGTTGGGGCTTCGGCCTATGAATCGGGTGACCTCGGTTGGGGCATGATCGGATTGCAACGAGCCTCTCTTGACCTGCCGGGCACTGAAGGTGGCGACCGTGCAGCATTGCGGCTCATTGATCTTCACGTTATCAAAGAGGGGGAACTGGGATTGGCTAAGGCGGTCACTGAATACGCTCAACTGGGAGAACGCTCACAATTCCTCCCGGTGCGGGAGGAAAGTCGTTTCAAACAGGCTCTTGCTCTTTATCTGCTGAAGGAACACCGCAATAGCGTCACTGAACTGATGGATTTCAGACGCAACTTTGGCAGCTCCTCACTCCGCCGTGAAGTCGATTTTCTGCTTCTTGATCAGTTGCCCAAAGTTGTTCGTCAACTGCTTGAAGAAAAGAATGACCTGCAGGCCGTAGTGCTGGTGGAACAGAATCGACAACTGCTGCTCCGTAGTGGATTTGACAGGAATTTCCTTCATGATTTGGCCAGCGCATTTGACAAGCTCGGGCTCTATGAACGAGCAGGCCGGGTCCTGCTTTACTTGTTTGATCGTACGACCGGGCATCCGGAACAGCAAGCGATCTATCTGCCCCTTGCCCGATCTTTTCTGAAACGCGAAGAATATCTTCAGGCCAGTAATTATGCCAGTCGTTATCTCGAGGAATATCCTCAGGGAGAAGATTCTGGTGCCCTCTTCGGCATCCTGCTGGACGCATTTGAGCGCCAGGAACGACAACAGGAGCTGCTCGCTTGGCTCAATAAAAAGGATCGCCCCCAGAGTCCGGATCTGGAACTTCGGGCCGCACGGATTTATTGGCAATTGGAAGAATTACCGGCGGTTGTTGAGAGTCTGGAATGGATACGCCAGTCAGGTCATTCACTCGGAGTCAAAGAAATGGCACTGCTGGGAGAGGCTTATTACCAGTTGGGCAATAACCGGGCGGCTGAAAAAATTTATCGCACTTTATTTGATGATCCAAACGCCGCTTCCCTGGCTAGGTACCGGACCGCCCAGATCCTGCTGCGCCGGCAGCAACTCAGGCCCGCACTTAACCTTTTGGCCGGGGTTGTCGAAAAAGATGCTAAGAGCCCATGGGGAAAGTTGGCCCAGGACTTGCTCATTCAGGAACAACGCTGATAATTCACAGAGCGTTTCAAAAAACAGGAGCAAATTAAATGGCTGATATTAGAATCGCTGATCGAACCATAAACGCTTTACAGAAGAGTCTCGACCTGCGGGCGCAAAAGCAGCAGATTATCGCTGCCAATGTTGCCAATGCCGAAACCCCGGGTTATCAGGCTCGTAAACTGAACTTTGAGGCTGATCTGCGCAAAGCACTGGAGACTCCCGCATTGAATGGGCGTCAAACCAACAGCAAACATTTTCCCCTTGGCTCGAATGGGATTCAGGGCGTGCAGGGCACAATCAGCCAACAGGTAAATACCAACCCGCTTGGAGATGGGAACACCGTCTCGGTTGACGATGAAATGTTTGATCTGGCGGAAAACCAGCTGCTCTATGAAGCGGGCAGTCAGATATTGAAAAAGAAATTTTCGATGCTCAAATTCGCTGCTGGCGATGGGCGCTAGGAGAATCTTATGGATATCTTTACGACGATGAAAATCAGCGCTTCGGCGTTGAAAGCCCAGCGTATCAGGATGAACGCCATCAGTTCCAACCTGGCGAATATTGAAACTACGCGCACGCCGGATGGTGGCCCCTATCGCAAGCGGGAAGTGGTGTTTCAGACCAGTCAGCAGGGTTTTGCTGAGACTCTCGACAATCGGATGCGTGACGCTGCCCAGGGGGTCAAGGTCTCTCAGGTACAAGCCAGCAATTTGCCCCCCCGTATGGTCTATGACCCATCTCACCCTGATGCG
>JAPHSA010000155.1 GCA_026193235.1 Deltaproteobacteria bacterium
ATTCTGCCCATGGCAGTTGTCCTGCGGGAAGAGGTGGAAAATTTTATTCGTCAGGTCGGAGCGAACGACAAAGTGCCTCTGGTCTACGGTGACCAGAACGATAAAGTCAGGGTGTTCCATGTCGATGCCGAACGGGCTTTGCAACTTTGTTCGGTCTGGCCTGATTTTGTCACCATGAATCAGGATATTCAGGATCAGTCAGGGCAGTCAGCCGTAACCGTGCGGCGGATTTTACAATGGTGGGGAACAGAATACCGTCGTGCTCAGGATCCTGATTACTGGACCAAAGCATGGGAGGCAAAGCTGCGGGAATACGATCTGTCAACCACGCACGTGCTGGTCGATGATGTGCGTTTTATCAATGAACTGGACATCATCAAAAAGAACGGTGGCAGTTTTATCCGCATTATTCGCCCCGGTTTTAATGGTGCCAATGATCATAGTAGTGAAAATTCCTTGGATCACTATGATCATTGGGATCTCGTCATTGAGAATGATGGGAGCCTAGAGCAGCTCAAACAGAAGGTTGCCGAGCAGATTCTGCCCTTGCTCAAGGAAAACAATTGACATCATTTTCCATGCAATGTTGATGCATTTCACGGGTCCAGGCCTTACAGTGTTTGTAATCTTCAGGATTGATGAGATCTCTGAAGAAATTACAATTCTTGTGTGACCAGATCAAAACAAGATCCTGGCACAGGGGGGGGCTTGATCAATCCAAACTTAGTTTTCAAAAGTGAAATCCTGGATCTTGGTGGTTTTTATTTTAGATCAAACGGTATCGATTTATTAATTAACTTGGAGGAAAACCTCAGCACGCATAAGCAGGCATAGCCTCACTCTCGTTTTGACATGGGTGTATTTTGGCCAGCCCTAAGGCAACTATGCAGCTCAAAAAGGTATTTTCTCGCCATCCAAGGCCTCTCTTGCTGCAAAGGCTAGTAGTTCCATGCTCAATGGCTTTTTAATAAACTTGCGAATTCCCTTTTCTTTTAAATTCTCTTCGGAAACTATTGCACTGTAACCACTACAAAGAATAATGGGTATATCTGGTCTGATTTTCACCAACTCAGCGGCCAACTCCATTCCGGACATTTCGGGCATCGTCTGGTCAGTAAAGACCAGATCGAAAGCCTGCGGTTCAGCTCTGAATAACTGAAGGGCTTTGACGCTGCTCGTTACGCTGGTTACCTTGTAGCCCAGATGTTCAAGCATCTCAGACCCTATGTTGGCCAAGGTCTCCTCGTCATCAACAAAAAGAACCCTCTCTTCGCCAGCACGTAAGGTTGCAATTTGTTTTTCATTTGACCTATCTTTCTTTTCTTGACTCACGGGGAAAAAGAGGTCGAAAGTCGAACCTTGGCCTGGCTTGCTGTCGACGGTAATAAATCCGCCATGGGCCCTGACAATCCCATGAACTAATGACAGCCCTAAACCTGAGCCCGTACCTACCTCCTTGGTTGTGAAAAAAGGATCAAAGATTTTTTTAAGCGTTTCGTTGTCCATGCCGACACCCGAATCACTGACCGACAGTTTGGCATAACATCCGGGCACCATATTTAAGCTAACAGGTAACTGCTCAGCCGAGAGCGTCAATTTCCCCAAGCTGATTTTAAGTAATCCTTTGCTGTTCATGGCATGGACAGCATTGTTGCAAAGGTTGAGCAGAACCTGCTGCAATTGAGTATTATCCACATTGATGATAATTGGATCATCATGCAGTGTTTTTAGAATCTCGACCGTTGTCGGAATCGTTGAACGCAAAAATTTCACGTTTTCGTTGACTGCAAGGTTGAGATCAATCGCTTCCGAGTTAAGGCTTTTTTGGCGGCTGAAGGAAAGAATTTGCCGAACGAGATCTGTCGCTCTGCTGACGGTTTTGTCTATTTGCTCAACTTTCTCCATAACGCCTTCAGGCGAGAGCTTCTTGACCTGGAGAAGATCTATGTTGCCTTTTATAATGGCAAGCAAATTATTAAAATCGTGGGCAATCCCACCAGCGAGGGTCCCGATAGCATCCATTTTCTGAGCCTGCACGAGTTGTGCTTCAAGTTCCTGCTGTCTGGTGAGTTGAAGCTCGAGATCAACTGCACTTTTTCTTGCTTGCTCAAAATAAAGAGAGTTTTCTAGGGCAATCGCAATATCTGCGGCCACCGATTCCAGGAAACGGCGGTTTTTGGAAAAATCCCTTGACCCAAAAGAGGCGAGGCCGATCGTGCCTAGCGCTTGACCTTTACGGATTAACGGAATCGCCGCAAAAGAGGTGAGGCCGGCTTCTTTACATTCCTGGTATGTGCATCTTGTATCTTTATGGATGTCCTCAGCGAAAACGGATTCTCCAGAACTTACCGAAAGACCACAAAGACAGTTCCCAACCCTATGAATGTGGTTCTCTTCAGCGATAGTTGAATTAACGTTGGGATATGAACCTTGTAAATTGAGTTCCTCTCCCTCCCGAAGAAAGACGAGACAAAGGTCCGGTTTTACCACCGAAGAAAGCTGCTCTAGAATTTTCTGGGTTAATGCCTTTAAGTGGATGGATTCCCTAACAGACATATTAACGGCATGGAGCGCAGCCAATTCTTCTTCGACTCGTTTTTTTTCAGTAATATTGATGTGGGAGATGACGGCCTTGTTGCCGCGAAACTGCATTGGAGAGACCCGCATGACAAACCATCGTTTTTCATCCGGGGAGTGGCAATCATATTCCATCTCGAACTGACTGGTTTGTCCGTTCAGCACCGTCTTGATACCTTGGATGGCTCTTGAGGCTGCCTGGAGCCCATCACGGTCTATTGCTTTTTGGCAGGCTTCAAAATAGTTGCTCCCCTCGTTAAGGGCCTGGGGCGTCCCACCATTTTCATAGCCAAATTGTGACCAGGAGCGATTAATCGCAATAATTTCTCCGTCAGCAGCCACAACGCAGATGTGAGAAGAAAGTGAGTTGAGAATACCAACACCAAAAAGATCAATGATTTTTGAAGTATGTTCCGAAGATCTTTTGGAGAGATGAGCTTTCTTTTTTTTTGACATGCCTCTCCCCCCTACCACAACAACTACATCTACATAAAAAACATATATTAAATACTTACATTGTCAATAATAGGTCAGAAAGTTCTCTATAAAATAGATAATTAGCTAATATCCGAACACAAATTATGGTTTAACGTTCATGCAAACCAGAAAGCTTTCAGATCCACATTCGAACACACCAATTCCTCGATTATTGAAACTAAGCAGTTATGAAATTGTGAATTTGCTCGAATGGCAGCTGGCGGGCTTATTCAAATGTAACTACTTATGCAAAAAAAACGGGAGCCGTTTAGCCCCCGTTTTTTGGTCTTTTATTCAGTTCAGTTAGAGTTTATTCAGTTGCGCCACAGGCAACTTCTACCCGGCGATTTTGAGCACGCCCTTCTTTGGTTTTGTTGTCAGCAATGGGTTGACTTTCACCAAACCCTTTTGCTGTTAGCCGTGAAGCTGGGATGTTGAATTTAGCAATGAGTGAATTAACAACTGCAGTGGCCCGGCGTTCAGAGAGATTCTGGTTGTATTCTGCCGGCCCTTGGCTGTCGGTATGTCCATAAATAAACACCTTGTTGCCGGGATATTCATTGATACACTGGGCCGCCTTGGCAATTTCACCAAGGTATTGATCACCGATGGCATCGCTGTTGTTGCCAAAATTAATCTTCAAAGTCAGTTTTGTCGGGCAACCGCTAGCATCGATAGAAACACCTTTCGGGGTATTTGGACACTTGTCAAGGTAGTCAAAGACGCCGTCGCCGTCACTGTCGAGTGGGCAGCCAACTTTGTCGACCGGTGCTCCTTTAGGGGTGTTGGGGCACTGATCC
>JAPHSA010000120.1 GCA_026193235.1 Deltaproteobacteria bacterium
CATACCACCAGGCATACCACCAGGCATACCACCAGCGTCATCAGCCGGTTTGTCAGCGATCATGGCTTCGGTGGTCAGCATCAGACCGGCAACCGAAGCAGCATTCTGCAGTGCGTAGCGGGTAACCTTGGTCGGATCGATAATACCAGCTTCAAGCATGTCGCAGTAAACGTCGGCAGCAGCGTCGTAACCGAAGGCACCTTTGCCGTTGAGAACTTTGTCGGCCACAATAGCACCTTCTTTGCCTGCGTTGATAGCGATCTGGCGCAGTGGTGCCTCCAGAGCACGCAGCACCAGGTCACGGCCAAACGTTTGCTCGCCTTCAAGTTTAAGGGCCCTGACATCCTTTAGGATGCGCAGGTAAGCCACGCCGCCTCCAGGGACGATACCTTCTTCAACCGCAGCGCGGGTCGCGTGCAGAGCATCTTCAACGCGAGCTTTCTTTTCCTTCATCTCGGTCTCAGTTGCAGCGCCAACCTTAACGACAGCAACACCACCAACCAACTTGGCCAGACGCTCCTGAAGTTTTTCACGGTCATAGTCGCTGCTGGTCTCTTCGATCTGAGCACGGATCGCTTTGACGCGACCTTCGATCTTAGCTTCTTCGCCGGCACCATCGATGATGGTGGTGTTGTCTTTGTCAACAACGATCCGCTTGGCGGTACCGAGCATATCAAGAGTGGCGTTTTCCAGCTTGAAACCGACTTCTTCAGAAATCAGCTGGCCACCAGTCAGAGTGGCGATATCCTCCAGCATGGCTTTACGACGATCGCCGAAGCCCGGAGCCTTAACAGCACAAACGTTGATGGTTCCACGCAGTTTGTTAACAACCAGGGTTGCCAGCGCTTCGCCATCTAGATCTTCAGAGATGATCATCAGCGGACGACCTTGTTTTGCAACCGGCTCAAGAACGGGGAGCAGATCCTTCATGGTGCTGATCTTTTTGTCGTAAATCAGGATCAGAGCGTCTTCGAGAACGCATTCCATCCGCTCTGCGTCAGAGACGAAGTAGGGAGAGAGGTAACCGCGGTCGAACTGCATCCCTTCGACGGTCTCCAGACTGGTGTCCATCGACTTAGCTTCTTCAACGGTGATAACGCCTTCTTTACCGACTTTTTCCATGGCTTCAGCGATGATGTTGCCAATAGTCTCGTCGCTGTTGGCCGAAATGGTCCCGACCTGTGCAATTTCCTTGTGATCAGCAACCGGCTTGGAAAGCTTCTCCAGCCCCTTGACGGCAACCACAACGGCCTTATCGATACCGCGCTTGATTTCCATCGGGTTGTGACCAGCAGTCACCAGCTTGATGCCGTCCTGATAGATAGCTTGAGCAAGGACAGTCGCGGTGGTGGTCCCGTCACCGGCAACATCAGAAGTCTTCGAAGCAACCTCCTTAACCAGTTGAGCGCCCATGTTTTCAAACTTGTCTTCCAGCTCGATCTCTTTAGCAACCGTCACACCATCCTTAGTGATCAGTGGAGCGCCAAAAGACTTATCGATAACAACGTTACGGCCTTTAGGACCGAGGGTAACCTTAACGGCGTTGGCCAGGGCGTTGACCCCGGCAAGAATGCTGCCGCGTGCTTCCGTGGAAAATTTAATCTCTTTAGCCATAATATTTATTCCTCCGTTACTTAATTAGTTTGTTTGTAGATTTTCTATCAGCAGTTTCGCTTGTGTATCTCTGGGTGGGCGCAATCGGCTCAGCAACGCCGCCGGAGTACAAAACCGGAATCTGACTACTGAACTACACCGAGGATGTCATCCTCGCGCATGATCAAATACTCGACGCCATCAATTTTGATTTCGCTACCTGCATATTTACCAAACAGGACCCGATCACCTTTTTTTACGTCTAAAGGTAAAACTTTGCCTTCAGGAGTAACCTTGCCTTTGCCAGCGGCAATAACTTTGCCTTCCTGAGGTTTTTCCTTGGAAACGGTGTCAGGGATAATGATTCCACCTGCAGTTGTGGTTTCCTCTTCAACGCGCTCGACAATAATACGATCTTGTAATGGTCTGATATTCATGCTGTATCGCTCCTTTCAATTTCAAACGATGGCCAATGGCCGTTATAGACTTACGCTAAAAGACGAATAAAGCTGAACCGGCAACCTTGCCGGATCAATTACCTGCGTTCATTTGTTAGCACTCGATCAACATGAGTGCTAACAACGGACAATAATAGCCAGTCATTAAAGATTGTCAAGCGATTTTTAAAATGAATCATCGAAACGGTCCAAATTGATGGTTCGGTAGCCAGAGATAAAGGATGAATGAACGGCACCCATCTTCAGGGAAACTAAAAGCTACAGAACCCAATACAAGCGTCCATCCCGACCCTCACTATGGTCGGGGAATACGGTCAGAATGTGTATTTATGTGACAAAACACCGAGCCTTCAGAAAATTTAAAAAAACTAAATCTTTTTATTGGGAATAAAATTAAAGTTGACATTTCAGGCTATCTCCGCTATACGAACCTGAGATAAAACCCTTTATATTTATCTAGTTGCACAGGATTTTCATGGAATTCAATATTGGTCAAAAAATTAAAGCACTCCGCAAGGAAAGAAAATTGACCCTGCAGGATGTTGCCAACGAAACCGGATTTTCTCCGGCGCTCATTTCGCAGATAGAAAACAATAACGTTTCGCCACCAATCGCAACACTGTCAAAAATTGCCCGTTTTTTTGATGTGAAAATGAGCTATTTTTTTGAAGAGGGTGAAGGCAGTACCCGCTATGAGATCGTCCGTCATGACGAACGCCGAATCGTCAGCCGGGTTATCTCAAAAGACGGCACCAAGCATGGATACACTTACGAAACCCTTTCTTATCGCAAAAAGAATAAAAAAATGGAACCCTTCCTGCTGACCGTCAATGAGCGGGCCCAGGAAGAAACTCTCTACAATCATGAAGGAGAAGAGTTCCTGCTGATTCTCAACGGCAAAGCAGAGATTATTCTCGACGATGAACGCTTTCTTTTAGAGGAAGGGGATGCCGTCTATTTTGACTCGACCGTCAGGCATCGGCTACTCTCTCAGGATGGTGAAACAGTACAGGTTCTAGCGGTGGTGACCCGTTGAAGATACACAGGACCACATAAAGGTAAAAACACCAGAATAAGCA
>JAPHSA010000074.1 GCA_026193235.1 Deltaproteobacteria bacterium
AAGTTAGAACCTTTCAGAACAAAGCGACTCAGTTGATTTTTTAGTTCTGCCGCCTGCCCGGATAACTCTTCGCTGGTTGCGGCACTTTCTTCGGCGGTAGCTGTGTTTTGCTGGACGACTTGATCAATCTGTTGCAGTCCGGTGTTAACCTGAGCAACGCCGTTGGCCTGCTCATTACTGGCGGCTGCAATCTCAGCTATCAGATCGGTCACTTTACTGACCGCGTTTACGATCTCTTCCAACGAGGTGGCAGTACGCTCAGCAATCTGGGTGCCATGACTCGCTTTTTCTGCCGACCCTTCGATTAGTTCAGCTGTTTCACTGGCTGCTTTGGCACTACGTGCGGCTAGATTACGGACCTCTTCAGCGACAACAGCAAAGCCTTTGCCATGTTGTCCGGCACGGGCCGCTTCAACAGCTGCATTCAATGCCAACAAGTTGGTCTGAAATGCTATTTCGTCGATGACTTTGATGATTTTCTTAATGCTTTGACCTGATTCATTGATGTCAACCATAGCACTGATCATTGATTCCATCTGCTGACTGCCTGTAGCAGCCACCTTAGCAGCCTCAGTAGCAAGAAGGTTGGCCTGGTTTGCATTTTCGGCACTCTGATTGGTCTGAGCACCAATTTCATTCATCGAACTACTGATCTCTTCCAGCGAGGCCGCCGATTCTGTTGCTCCCTGTGACAGCATCTGGGAGGAGTCACTAACCTGAGAACTCCCGATGGCGATCTGATCTGCCGAAGCCTGGATACCGCCAATGATCGATTGCAGACTTTCCACCATTTCCTGCAGGGCCTGCCCTAGCGAATCACGGGGAGAACTGACATTCACATCGATCTGCAGGTTGCCGCGGGCAATTTCAGCGGCCAGTTCCGCTTTTAGGCTCAGACTGTCGGCCATATTGTTCAGAGCGCCGCCGAGTTGGCCGACCTCATCATTTGATTTAACCTGCAACCGCTGACTCAGGTCGCCTTCCTTAATTTTCCCAGCCAGACTGACGGCTTCTCTGATCGGCTTCGCAAGCTGACCTGAAGAGAACCAGAGAACGACCAAGGCAATTAAAGCGCAGATTGCCCCCAGCCCTGTTTTCAGCCAGATATCACTGACGGATTTTGCCATCGCTGCTTTAGTCGGGATGGATACATTCGTCATCCAGGGAGTGGTCGTGTCACCGATCCGCATTGCCGAAAAAGCTTCCAGTTCAACATCCGATTCGGTAAAAACAGATTCCCCTTTTTGCACAATTTGTTTAACTTCTTCAGCGTTGTCCTGATGGAGTTGTCCAACATCCTTACCAATCAGGTTACTCTGACCGGTTACTGCAACCAAGGAACCATTATTGCTAATCACAGCCATGGTTGCCTGCCCATCGTAGATATTAAGCTGGTCAGCGGCCTGCTGAATAAAATCAAGATTGAGATCTATACCGACGATTCCATAGAAAGTGTCATTGGCGATAATCGGTACCGAGACTGCGGCGATGGTTGCATCCCGCCCACGTACTTTGTGCACAAAGGGGTCGATGATGACCTCTTGCTTCGCCTGCTGGGGTAAGGTATACCAGTCCCCTGGTTTACCTCCGGGGCTATGCACCGCACAGGATAATTGTGAACTCAGCTTAAATTCGCTGTCCCCCTGGCGTGACCAATAAGGAGCAAACCGTCCAGTAGAATCATGTCCATCGGCATCGGCATAACCCATATCCAGACCATCGAAAGCGTCGACCTCCCAGACAGTAAAAATCGCGTTAAACTGGGAATTTTTCTGCAATACAGTACGTAGCATGCCGTTAACCTGGTCTCGCGACATCTCCAACAAAACAGACTCATCTTTGATGGCGGAGAAGGTTGCAGCGATGGTTTTGGCCACCTCTAATGCATTTCCGAGCTTTGAACGTAATTTTGAAGATTCTTCCGCTGCGATCGACTTGGCTTCGTTCATGGCACTCTGACTAGCTGCGGAGCGCAAAGAGACAGCAGACGAAACAATGATTACCGCCGCCGTGACGAGTAGACAGATTCCAGCAATCAGGGCAATTTTCACTTGAATCGATTTCAGCTTCATATATTCACTCGTATTGATGAAGGGATGGGGGAGAGAAGCCCCTCCCCCTGTTCCGATTTCTTGCTTACCTATTTGGATCTCTACTTGAACGAACCGAACTTTAACTCTTTAAGGCATTCTTCTACGGTGCCGTAGTCGAGAGGAGCGCTCCAACCAACAATCTTAGCCGCTTTAGCGGCGGCAGAATCTGCGGACATTGACAGTAGAGCCTCTTTGACCTGAGCAACCAATGCCGGATCAGTGCCAGCAGCGGCAGCCATCGGCCACTCAGGATAAAGCTGGGTGCTGCGAACAAATGGGAAATCGTCTTTTTGCTCATTCAGAATCCGCAGGGCGGCCATGTCAACCTTTCCTTCTGCGGCCATACGCTCCAACGTATCGGTTCGCACGGTCCCAACTTCGATGACCCCTTTTGAGACCATTTCGACGACCTTGTCATGCGTGCCGCCTTCTTTGAATAGTTTGGTATCTTTTTCTGGATTGACACCGTTATTCAAGAGCAACCGCTGCGCCATTTGGTAGCCGCCAAAAGAACTCTTTTTGACCGCCATAAAGGTTTTTCCCTTGATATCGGCCAGCGATTTGATCGAGCTGTCGGCCTTGACAAAGAGCACCCCACCAAACTGATTAAGTGCGTTACCGCGACGGGAGTTGACCAAAGAAGCGATAGCTTCTCCGCCAAACTGGTTTTTCATGTCAGAAAACATGGATGAGTTGACCAAAAAGAAATCGACTTTTTTCCCTTTGAGGAAAATTGGTACCTCTTGAAATTTCAATGGCTGAATACGGACCTTTTTACCGGTTTTTTCCGACAGATATTCCGCGGTTGCAACCCACTTTTTCAGAGCTGTTTCCGAGCCGCGTTTAGCCAGAACACCAATTTTGACAATATCTTCGGCAAAAGCTGTGCTTGCGGAAAAGACAAAAAATAGAGCGGTAAAGAGAAGGGTCATGTGTTTCAGTGCAACAGGCATTTTCATAGCTTGGCTCCTTTTTCATTATGTGGTGTACAAAATTAGCCCCAGAGGGGATTTGGCCTTTAAAAGTATTTGTTGATAGAAACCCTTAACATTGGTGTCGGATAATGTATATGAATGTTCTATGCATTGCAAACTTTTAATTATTAAAATATCATTCGCGCTGAATGTTAAAATATACTTAAAGATGGAGAGAGGCTATCTTTAGGTTTAATGAGTAAAGGAATGTATTGCTTAAGTATCCAATGTCGATGCTATTTTTGCTCAATAGTGTTATGTCGAAAAAATGTTATTAACGAAAGCATCTCGAACGTTGTTTCTGCAAAAAAATATGGGTAGCCGTATTGGCCCACTGGTTCTGACCGGGAGTTTCGCAAATATCATGTCATAATCGGCGAGACTTGCTGACCGACTTGTTTCCGGCTACTTAGAAAAGCGGAAAATCCTCGCCATAAGTCCGGACATTGTGATAAATCACGATTTTCTGACCTGATCACAAATCCAAAAAATAGCTTTCAGACGGAGCCAAGAACCTTGAAAATATGACTTCAAAGTAGAAATTTACTATTTATGCAAATGAACCAGAATCTTTTGATTTTGCTGTTTCAAAAGTAAAATTCTGCTTTTTGAAATGCTTAAATTTTCCTTAGATAAAGTAGGTAATCAATTTAGTATAATGTGTAAAATGATAGTTTTTATAGCTATCTTACTCTCGTCGATT
>JAPHSA010000336.1 GCA_026193235.1 Deltaproteobacteria bacterium
AAACCCGATCAAAACTCCCCTGCTCAAGAAAATCAGCCGGTTCCGTCAGATCCCACTGCTGAGCTGATATGCAAGTGCATCCCAGCCGCGCAGCGCCTTCTTGAATCAATGCCACCCGCTGTGGATATTTGTCGAGGGCCGTAATACTGGCGTTGTTTTCTGCCAATGCTGCGATCTGGGTCGTTTTGCCCCCGGGAGCGGCACAGGCATCGAGAATGTTTTGTCCCGGTTGGGCATCCAACAGATGGGGAATGATCATGCTGGCTTCATCCTGAACCTGGTACCAGCCCTCCTTGTCACCGGGCAGCAGGTTTTCACTGCGCTGATCGACAATCACCCCTTCAGGAGCAAACCGGCAGGGATGGGCCTGATGCCCTGCCTGTACCAGCGCTTCCAGAAAGCTCTCCCGGTCGATCTTCAGGCTGTTGACCCGCAGGGTCGCAGGTGGGATCTCCGTCAGACTCTCAGCCAACGCCCGGGCCTCAACATTCGGCAGCATTCGCATGATCTCTTTACACAACCAGACGGGCAAACTGCAAACGTGCTGCAGGTAGGATTTGATTTTCTCCGGCTCAGGCCAGGGGATGGTATTTCGGCCTCGCTCAAGGGAACGCAGCACTCCATTGAGGAATCCGGTCGCCAACTCCAACTCCAGTTCACGCGCCAATTCTACGGAAGAGTTGACAGCCGCATGGGCTGGCACCCGATCAAGCTCAAGGATCTGGTAGGCTCCCAGGCGGAGCAGACGCAGCACTTCCGGCTGCAAGCGTTTTAGCGGCTGACTACAGAATTGCTCCAAAGCGAAATCGAGCCGCCCCTGCAAGCGCAAGACACCATAGACCAGTTCGGTGACCAGACCACGATCGCGGCTATCGAGTTGTGAACGACGCAACACGGTATCCAGGACCAGATCGGAATAAGATCCCGCATCAACCCGCAGCAGTATTTCATAAGCCGCCCGGCGCGGGCTGTCGTCAGGCCGTGATGACAATTAGAACCGCATCCCTTCTAAACGCCGAATCCGTTCTTCCATAGGTGGGTGGGTTGAAAACAGGGCGCGTACACCACCGCCCTTTAAGGGATTGACGATAAACATATGCGCCGTCGCCTCATTGACTTTTTGCATCGGCACCTGCCGGTTAGACGTCTCCAGTTTGCGCAAAGCACTCGAAAGACTGTGCGGGCTACCACAGAGCTGCGCGCCTTTAGCGTCGGCTCCATATTCACGGGAACGGGAGATTGCCATCTGCACCAGCATAGCGGCAATTGGAGCTAAAATCATCATCGCAATCATGGCAATCGGATTATTGTCTTCGTCATCACGGCCACCAAAAATCATCGCCCACTGCGCCATATGGGCCAGATAACTGATTGCGCCGGCAAAGGTCGCGGCAATGGAACCGATCAGGATATCACGATTCTGTACATGGGCCAGTTCATGGGCCATGACCCCTTTTAATTCTTCGCGGCTGAGGATCTGTAAAATCCCCTGTGTTGCGGCAACCACAGCGTGTTGAGGGTTGCGCCCCGTGGCGAAAGCGTTAGGGGTCGGCTGTGGCAACAGGTAAACCTTTGGCATGGTCAGATTGTTCTGCTGGCAAAGTTCGCTGACCACTTCGTACAGTGGGCCGGTCTGAGTTTCCTGGCCACGATACATCTTGACTACGATTTTGTCGGAAAACCAATAGCTGCCAAGGTTCATGACTCCGGCCATGATCAAGGCAAATAAAGCACCACCCTGGCCACCAAGAGCGCCCCCGGCGCTAACCAGAACCAGGGTCAGGAGTGTCATCAACATAACGGTACGCATTGTGTTCATCTATGAAACCTTCGTTCTTCGTTTAAATTTTTCATCCACGTTTAATCGATGGGAATTCATTCACCGGCGCTCTAGGATAACACCGTGCCCGTAAATAAAGGGCGGCCACTGAGAAAATTCATCGCTGCCAGGCGCTTTTTCCCCGGCAATTGCAGTTCGCCAATAACGAGAGAGCCTGATCCGCATGCCACCCGGACGCCGGTCTTATCTGCCGAAAGGATGGTTCCGGGCACACCGGACAGCTCTTCATCAACAGCCGTTGCAGCAATTTTCAGAACCTCGCCATCCAGATGGGTATAGGCTCCCGGCCAAGGATCAAGTCCGCGCACCTGGTTATGAATGGCTGTCGCCGATTTTTGCCAATCGATCAAGCCGTCTTCTTTTTTCATCATCGGTGCGTAACAGGTCTGTTCGTCGTCCTGCTTTTCCGGCTTCAGCGTTCCCGCACAGAGTTGGTGCAAAGTTTCTTCCATTGCCTTGCGCCCGAGCAACGCCAAGCGGTCATGCAGCTGCCCGGCGGTTTCATCCGCACCGATTGGCAGACTCAGTTTGACCAGCATATCCCCGGTATCGAGGCCCACATCCATTAACATTGTGGTGACGCCGGTTTCCACTTCACCATCAACAATCGCCTTATTGATTGGCGCAGCACCGCGATATTTGGGCAACAGTGAGGCATGAACATTAATACACTGGTAGCGCGGGATAGCGAGAACAGCCTTCGGTAAAATCTGCCCGAAAGCCACAACAACAATCAAATCCGGATTTAGTGACCTCAGCTCTTCCACCGCTTGGGGATCGCGCAATTTCTGCGGCTGAAAAACCGGAATATTCTCTTGCAGAGCCAACTGCTTGACCGGCGATTCCGCCAGTTTTTTCCCGCGACCTTTCGGGCGATCCGGCTGCGTATAAATTCCGACCAGATTTACTCCGGCAGCAAGCAACCCTTTCAGAGTCGGCAAAGCAAACTCCGGGGTCCCCATGAAAACCGTCCGCAGATTCTCAGGCGTCATCTTCCTGGCCCTGCTCTTTCAGCATCTTCAGATATTTCTTTTTAAATATCGAGCGCTTGAGGGGGGATAACCGGTCAACAAAGAGAACCCCTTCGAGGTGATCGATCTCATGCTGGATTCCAACAGCCAGGAGGCCATCAGCCGTGCGCTCATGGTGATTGCCTTCGACATCCTGATACCGCATGGTCGCTTTCGCATAGCGCTTAACACAGGCCCAATAGCCGGGGACAGAAAGGCAGCCTTCCTCTTCCAGCGAATCTCCTTCGCCGGCAATAACTTCTGGATTGACCGCAACCAGGAGATCATCCGGCTCATCCTTGCCCGAGCAATCAAGCACAATCAGGCGCTTCAATTCACCGACCTGAGGTGCCGCTAAACCGACTCCGGGGGCATCATACATGGTTTCCACCATGTCGTCAGCCAGCTGTTTCAACTCAGCGTTAAACTCCGTCACAGGAAGAGACTTCTGCTTCAGCAATGGTTCCGGGTAATGTAAAATTCGTCTTAAAGCCATGTTACTTTCCTTGATAGCTAAGCCGTTGCTGCTTCGTTAAAAATAGAAAATGCCTTCAACAAGAAGGCC
>JAPHSA010000017.1 GCA_026193235.1 Deltaproteobacteria bacterium
ATCTTCAAACCACGAAGGATCATCTGCGCTGTGACGCTTAACCCATTTGTAGAGCCAAAACTTTGATTTGCCGAGGGAAGCGCAAATTGATTCAGGGCTTTCACCTGCCTTGAATCGCTGAACAGCCAGAACCCGGCACTTCTTGATTTCATCGTCCATGAACACCTCCAGATGGAATTAGGTGCTCACATGTTTACGTGGATACTATTCGATTGTCAGAGAACATTTGTTATCGATGTATTGGCACATTTTTCAGTAATCGATGTGGTGGCACTTACCAATTAACATCTAAAAAAAAATAAAAGCTAAGAGCAAAACAGGGTTAAAATGATGCAATCTGGTTGAAATTCGTCTTTACCCCTGTGGTTGAATTTCTCTAGTAGCCACGCAGAAGGAGAGGAGGCATTCGAACTATGAATGGTTTATATCGCATGGAATTGATGCCGATGCTATTGGATCTGGACGCGCATCTCGATCAAATATTTTCACACTACGGGTTTTACGAAAGTGAGAAACTGACTAAAGCAGAATTTAAAAGACAACTTTTGAAGGATTACTCTGAAATGCTCAACTCCCCTGGTGGGCCGGTTAGTGAAAAAAATAACAAAAGCCACTAATGGGAAATTCAACACCCTTCTGACAGCCAAGCCCTAACCTCTGATTACGGGGCTTGATGTGTAGGAGGTGAAAGGTTGAGTGGCAAGATAAAAAGACAGCTTTAGGGAATAAACTAAGATGGGCCAGACCAAAGCAGTGAAACTCAGATCCTGTTTCAGGTTATTCGACCCCGAATTCTTTTAACTTGTACATCAACGAGCGCAGGCTGATTTCGAGTAGTTGCGCAGCCTGGGTGCGGTTACCCTCGGTTTTGACCAGGGCTTTACGGATATATTCCTCCTCCAAACGGCGGGTGGCGATTTTCAACGAATATTCATCCGGATTGAATTCTCCCGGAGCGGATTGACGTTTTCTTAGAGGCGGTAATTCCAACTGGTCGCCATGACTGAAAATCAGAGCTTTTTCCAAGTAATTTTCCAGTTCACGGACGTTGCCCGGCCAGTGATAGCTCGTGAGATTCTGTTGGGCTTCTTCCGTGAGTTGCGGTTGCGACCGCCCTTCCCGCTCACAGAGCCGGGCGAGAAAATAATTTGCCAAGATGATGATATCTTCCGGGCGTTCGCGCAAAGGGGGCAAGCTGACATCGACAACAGCGAGGCGGTAGTAAAGATCGCTACGGAAAAGGTTGTTGTTGACGGCCTCCTGCAGGTTTTTCCCTGAGGCGGCAACGACCCGGGTGTTGATTTTTTCTGAGCGGGTTGCCCCGACTTTTCTGATTTCCCCTTCCTGTAAGACACGCAAGAGCTTGGGCTGCAGTTCCAGCGGCAGATCGGCAATTTCATCAAGAAAGAGGGTGCCACCACTGGCAATGGAAAAAAGCCCTTGTTTTTCGCGATCGGCGCCGGTAAAAGCGCCTTTTTTATGACCGAAGAGTTCACTTTCCAATAACCCGGCCGTGATAGCGCTGCAGTTAATGGCAAGAAACTGCCCTTTGCGTCCACTTTCGCTGTGCAAGGCCTTGGCGATCAGTTCTTTCCCTGTGCCTGTCTCCCCATTGATTAATACCGGGGATTCGGCCTTGGCGGCTATCTGCACCAACTTTAAGATCTGCTGCATCTTGGCACTGGAATGGACAATATCTTTTATCGAGAAGGGTTTATCCTGTTGTGACAGGGCCTTTTTAAGTTCTTGATTCTCCTGACGCAATTCCCGACGTTCTTCCGCCTTGCGCAGGGTCAGAACAACTTCGTCCGGCTTGAACGGTTTGGAAATATAGTCGTATGCACCCCGCTTCATACATTCCAGCGCTGTGTCGATACTGCCGTAGGCGCTCATCATGATGATGGTACTGTCGAGGGCACGAATTTCTGGCTGCTCGAGGAAGGTCAGGCCGTCCATGTCCGGCATGCGAATGTCAGAAAGAATGAAATCAAACTTTTCTTTGTAGATAAGGTTGATGGCTTGCGCTCCGTTTTGTGCCTCGGTCACACGATAATGATTTTGCTCCAGCACCAGACGCAGCATATGACGCATGGAAGCTTCATCGTCGATCACCAGAAGGTTGCGGATCTGTTCGGACATGATTGACTAATCCCCTCAAATACACATGAATGGCAGTTTTGTTAGGATACCTTTATTTTTGAAAATGAGCAAATAAAACAGATAAACCATGCTGGCTTAACAACCAAAAAGGGCTGAAAATCGTTAGCTTTATTGCGTTACCGTCAGAAATGAGGACATCAATTGGGGGGGGTAAAAACTTTATAGTCTTCGTACAAAAGAAAAGGGGCGGATATTTTCCGCCCCTTTGATGTACTTTTTGATTTTATGATGTTTTTTATGGCTGCCAGATTTTCAGCAGCGCTTCAGCCATTTCTGCCGGAGAGTCAGCAACGCTGACGCCACACTCGGTCAAGAAGGCTTTCTTGCTGGCAGCATCGCCTTTTCCACCGGAGATAATTGCACCAGCATGGCCCATACGCTTACCTGCCGGAGCTGTTGCACCAGCGATGAAGGCAGCAACAGGCTTGGTCATATGGTCGCGGACATAAGCAGCAGCCAGCTCTTCAGCGTCACCACCAATTTCACCGATCATGATGACGGCTTTGGTTGCTGGATCAGCTTCGAACATCTTCAGGGTATCAAGATGACTGGTGCCGTTGACCGGGTCACCACCAATACCAACACAGGTGGTTTGTCCTATGTCGCGGGTGGTCAGTTGCCAGACGGCTTCGTAGGTCAGGGTGCCGGAACGGGAAACAACACCGACCGGGCCGGGTTTGTGAATGTAACCGGGCATGATGCCGATTTTACACTCGCCTGGGGTGATAACGCCTGGGCAGTTAGGACCAATCAGGCGGGAGTTTCTGCCCTGCATGTACTTGTTAACCTTAACCATATCAAGAACTGGAACACCTTCAGTGATACAGATAACCAGCTCGATACCTGCGTCAACGGCTTCCATGATGGCATCGGCACTGCCGATTGGCGGAACGTAGATCACTGAGGCGTTAGCTCCGGTTTCTTTAACGGCGTCTTCAACGGTGTTGAAAATCGGAAAGCCGTCAATACTGGTACCGCCTTTGCCGGGAGTGACACCACCGACCATTTGAGTGCCGTAGTCACGAGCTCCTTGGGCATGGAAAAGACCGGTTGCGCCGGTAATCCCCTGGGTAATGACCTTGGTATTTTTATCGATCAGAATACTCATCGTTTTATCTCCTTAACCGTTAACGGCTTTGACAATTTTTTCCGCAGCGTCGGCCATGCCATCGGCGCTAACGATATCCAGACCCGACTCAGCAAGAATCTTTTTGCCGAGCTCGACGTTGGTACCTTCAAGGCGTACGACCAGGGGCACGGTGACACCGACCTGTTTAGCGGCCTCAACTACACCAGTGGCAATGACATCACATTTCATGATGCCGCCGAAGATGTTGACCAGGATCCCCTCGACTTTTTCATCGGAGAGGATGATCTTAAAAGCCTCGGTGACGCGCTCAATGGTAGCACCGCCCCCTACGTCCAGGAAGTTGGCTGGGGAAGCACCGTAATGCTGAATGATGTCCATGGTTGCCATGGCCAGACCGGCACCGTTGACCATGCAGCCGATATTGCCATCAAGAGCAATGTAGGAGAGATCGTACTGACCCGCTTCAATTTCCATCGGATCTTCTTCATCGTAGTCGCGCAGGTCGCGAATACGATGATGACGGAAGAGGGCATTGTCATCAAAGTTAAGTTTAGCGTCCAGGCAGATAAGATCACCTTCAGCAGTCTTGATCAGTGGATTGATTTCGAGCAATGAGCAGTCAGATTCAACAAATGCTTTGTAGAGGTTCATCAGTACTGGTACTGCCTGTTTGACCTGAGGCAGAGCGAAACCGAGTTTGAAGGCAACTTTACGGGCCTGGAAAGCGGTCAGGCCAACGACCGGATCGACAGCTTCAAAGAACAATTTCTCTGGTGTTTTTTCAGCAACTTCCTCGATATTGACACCACCTTCGGCGGAAGCCATCAGGGTGACTTTGTCGGTTGCGCGGTCGACCAGAAAAGAAACGTAAAACTCATCGGCGATATTGCTGCCTTTTTCAACCAGAACCCGCTTGACAGTTTTTCCCTCAGGACCAGTTTGATGAGTGACCAGGGTCATCCCAAACATATCCCGGGCATACTGCTTGACTTCATCGGCCGTTTTGGCAATTTTAACGCCGCCACCTTTGCCGCGCCCGCCGGCATGGATCTGAGCTTTAACCGCCCAGGGGCCATCGCCCAATCGTTTTGCCCAGTCGCGGGCCGAGTTGCTGTTGTAGACTACGTGCCCATCCGGTACTGGAACCCCGAAGTTGCGCAGAATCGCCTTAGCCTGATACTCGTGAATGTTCATTGCGTCCTCACATGGGTAGAAATAAATATGGGATCCGTCCTTATGGCGAAACCCGAAAAGCTAAAATAGCAGCATAAAAAGCTGAACTTTCAAGCGTATACATGACTTTGCGGCAAGTTGTCAAGTGGTCAGGCCACCGGCAGGTCAGATATTTATTAGAACGCTGTTGTATAAAAAAATAATGAATGTCGGGCTTATTTGGAGGGATGAAAAAAATAGGGCTGGAATGTTTTTTCCCAGCCCCATAGTAGCGTTTTGTTTGTCGAACTTTGGTTCTATTTTGTCTTCTCCCAGTCAGCAAGGAATTTTTCTATGCCGATATCGGTCAGGGGGTGCTTAGCCAGCTGGGTCATGACTCCGTAGGGGATGGTGCAGATATCTGCCCCGATCAATCCGGCGTTGAGAACATGCAGAGGCGAACGTACTGAAGCGACGATAATTTCGCTGGTATAGCCATAGTTATCATAAATAGTACGAATCTCTTCGACTGCCCCCATCCCTTCGTGGCCGATATCGTCAAGGCGGCCGACAAAAGGTGACACAAAGGTTGCGCCGGCTTTAGCCGCCAGCAAGGCCTGCAAGGAAGAGAAAATCAAAGTGACGTTGGTTTTGATCCCTTCCGCAGTGAACTGCTTGGTCGCTTTCAACCCCTCAGTCGTCATTGGAACCTTGATGACGATATTTTTGTGAATTTTGATCAGTTCGCGTCCTTCCTTGAGCATGCCTTCCGCGTCAAGAGCGATAACTTCAGCGGAGATGGGACCATCAACTATACTGGTGATTTCAGTAATGACTTCTCTAAAATCACGGCCACTTTTGGCAATGAGAGAAGGATTCGTGGTGACTCCATCCACCAGGCCAAGATCATGAGCGGCACGGATTTCACTGACTTCAGCAGTGTCGATAAAAAATTTCATGGATAAACTCCTCTGGTTGATATGTGCAATTAGGGATTCTGGGTTTTCTTATATTCTTTCAGGCACTTTTTTGAACAGAAATAATGTTGCCGGCCATGGATAGTGGCTTTGACTGCCTCACTTAGCGGCAAAAAGGTTCCACATTGTGGATCTTCGACCATGGTTTCGCCCTCATCCGTTCGGTTTTTTGGTTGTCTGGTTCTTCCTGGCCGTAATAAGCCTGAAATCATTGAGTAACAGACAAAACCAGCGAGAACCAGCAATAATAATTTGATCATCAGCTTACCATGTTTTTTGAAATTGAGTGATCCCCTCCGCTGGGGGTAACTGTGTCAGGAGTTCCTGAATTGTCCTATTGAGCCCCGGGTGCTGTAGCTGCGGATTCAGGTCATATAGTGGCTGTAGAACAAAGTGGCGAAGGTGCAGGCGCGGATGGGGGAGAGTCAGCAGAGGGTCATCCGTCACCAGTTCAGCGAATATCAAGAGATCAATATCGAGAGTGCGAGGCCCCCAGTGGATCTCTCGAACCCTGCCAGCAGCGTCTTCAACCTGGCGGCAGAGATGTAACAGATTTTGTGCTGACAGGCTAGTCTGAATCTCCAGGACGGCATTTAAATAATCGGGCTGCCCTTCAGGCCCTCCAAGGGGTGGGGTCTGGTAGACAGGTGAACTGGACAGCAGCTCAATTTTCCTGTGCTCTGCCAGTTGCTGACGGGCTTGACGAAAGTGCTCCAAGGGACTACCAAGGTTTCCACCAAGGCCGAGAAATGCTCGACTCTTACTCTGCTCTGTCATAATCTGTGGCATTAGAACATAGGCTAAAAAATAAAATCAATGCACTTTCACCCGAGAGATCTAGCGCTCAGAGGTTTATATTGACAGGGTCAAAACCATGGAAATGAATCTAACCCTTGGGGTAAAAGATCTGGAACAGAGTAAGCTGTTTTATCGCAATGTTCTCGGACTTTCACCCTCATTTTTTTCAATGAATACAGCTGAGGATGCCTATTTCATCCTGTATTTCACCAATATCAAAGTTGTTTTTCAACAGCTTGATACAATGGAAAATCAACATCCGGCATTGCTACAGAACCTGACCCGCGCGCCTCTTGGACTTGGCGTTCAGTTGGAACTGAACTGCGCCAATCTGGATGAGTTAGAAATTATGATCCGGCACCACGACTGGCCAATCGTTTATGAATTGGACGATCAGGAGCATAGGCGCCGGGAACTCTGGGTTCAGGACCCGGACGGTTACCTGGTGGTTTTAAACGCTGAGCAGAAAAAATAGCAGGGTAACTGTGCAAACCTGAAATTCTAGGCATAACCGCCCGGTTGGCCAAGCATCCCCCGCGTGACCAGGACGATCCCTTTGTCGGTAATCCTGAAGCCATTAGCCTTGTCCTGTTCCAGGTCGTAACCGATGACCGTGCCTTCCGGGATTTCACAGCCCCGGTCGATAATAGCCCGTTTGATTTTACAATGGCGGTTGATGGTGACTTCGGGGAGAATGACGGTCTCTTCGATTGTCGAATAGGAATGCACGCGAACATTTGAGAACAGCAGGGTTTTTCGTAAAGATGAACCTGAAATGATACAGCCACCGGAAACAGTTGAATCGACGGCCATGCCGCGCCGGTCATCATCATCAAATACAAATTTAGCCGGAGGCAGATGCACCTGATAGGTCCACATCGGCCAATCTGGATCGTAAAGGTTGAGTTCCGGATCTGGTGAAATCAGTTCCATATTCGCTTCCCAGAACGCATCCAGAGTTCCGACATCGCGCCAGTAGGCCCTGCCTCCGGTTTCTGGATCGCGGAAGGGAAAAGCGAATACATTATGATTTTTAATAATGGTAGGAATGATGTTTTTGCCGAAATCATGCTCGGACATATCATTGTTTCCATCCTGCTGCAGGATCTCGAAAAGAAACTCGGTATTGAAAATATAATTACCCATCGATGCCAGGGTCAGCCCGGGTTCTCCGGGAATTGATGCCGGCTGTTCAGGTTTTTCTTCGAAACCGATAATGCGGTTGTCCTCATCAACTTGCATGACCCCGAAGTTTCCAGCGGCTTCTTCTACCGGGACTTCCAGGCAGGAAACGGTCATGTCGGCGCCACTTTCAACATGGTTGAGAAGCATCGTGCGGTAGTCCATGCGATAAATATGATCACCTGAGAGAATCATGACGTATTTCGGCTTTTCTGCCCGGATTATATCGAGGTTTTGGTATACGGCATCGGCCGTCCCCTGATACCATTCTTCGGAAAAGCGTTGCGAGGCCGGGAGGATTTCGACAAATTCCCCCAGCTCCTTTTTGAAATGACTCCAGCCCCGGACCAGGTGGCGAATCAGGGAGTGGGATTTATACTGGGTCAGAACGCCAATCCGCCGAATACCCGAGTTGATACAGTTGGACAGGGGAAAATCGATAATCCGGTATTTACCGCCGAAATAGACAGCCGGTTTAGCGCGCCATTCGGTCAGTTCGTACAAGCGACTGCCGCGGCCGCCAGCGAGAACCAGAGCAAAGGTGTCCTTGACGAGATGGCTGACATAGCGGTAAACGACCCGACGATCCTTTTTGATCTGATGATCCGATTTGATTCGACGATCCGGCTTGTCTGGCATAGAATCCTCCTCCAAGGCAATATCAGTAATTGAAC
>JAPHSA010000092.1 GCA_026193235.1 Deltaproteobacteria bacterium
CTGACAGCCTGGAAAAACTGACCCCTGCTGCGGTTTCGGGAAAACTGGATATTCCTGTCGGTCGCGTGCGTAAGATGCACATGGGGCCTGAGTACCTTTCCGTTTTTACCTGTGGAGATCAGCTGCTCTGGGGAGCGGCTGAGCCGCTGCGGCGGATGCTGAGGATTCTTGCCGACAAATAGAGGGCTTCGCATAAAAACCAGAGCCCCCGACATTCTGTCGGGGGCTCTGAAAGTGTTATTTAAAATTTGCTAAATTTTATTTCGGGGGAGTCGATAAGCACAACAGGAAGGTCACTATGTCAAAAGATATTATCAAACTCCTTGTTCTGATCATTATCGTCGGCGCAATTATTCTGGGAATTTACGTTTTCGGGAAATCGATCGACAACAAGAGCAAATACAAACATCCGATTACGCAAAAAGGCTCTGGCTGGTGAAGACCCAAAGGTGTGAGTGATCAGCTGATTCTACGATCCTCCCCGGTGAAATCAACCTCATGCGATGCACGGGTTGCGTCAGTTCCCACCCGAGCCCAACCCTCCTCACGCTCAAACTTGTCTATCTGCCTTGAAGCAATTAAAGTGCTGAGTAATGCAGGGCTGATACGATCTTTCACTCCATTTTTATAAACCACATTGATTTTAGTACTCTGACGTAAAAAGCCCATGAGAAAATCTCCTTTCCGGAACCATAGCCGAACCCATCCAGCCCCAAGGATGGATGTTCCCCATTGGCTAAAGTCTAGCTGGTTTCTCCTGGTTAGCAAGTCATAAAAAAGTTTTCTGATTATTTATCAGCAGGTTAGGAAGAATTATTGTTCTGAGCTCTCTGGATTTTCAAGACCTTTGCCAATCGCTTCCATCACCCGTTCAACAATCAAAACATGAGTCCCCTTATTATCATCCAGCTCAAATAAATCGGAGAAATCGAGGGGAGCGCCAAAGTAAACCTGACCTCTTTGTCCGCATTTCATCAGTTTCCAGCGGTTGATTCCAGAAAGGGTTGTCGGCACAACCACCGGACGATGTTCATAAATCAACTTACCAACACCACGATTCCCTTTGCCCAACTGGCCGTCCTTATTACGCGTTCCCTCAGGAAAGAGCATGACTTTTTCGGTCTGCAATAATTGCCCGAGTTTTTTACCGGCACGAATATCACGGCCCCGCTTCACGGGGAAAGCCCCCCAGGAACGAAAGAGTGCTCCGAGGAAAACGTTGCGGAACAGTTCTTCCTTGGCCGGCGCCCAGATCATCTGCAACGGGCATTTCTGCTGCACGGCTGCAGGCAGAAGAACCGTATCATATGCGGAAATATGGTTTGAAAGCAGGAGGACCCCGCCCGTTGGCGGAATATGTTCGCCACCAGAAACCTTCAACCGATTAAGGCCGCTGGCGTAAAAAAGGATCACGCGCGTACAGAACGTCACCCATAAGCGGCGGAAGAAAGATGCTTGCATGGTCAGGCTCCTGAAATTATTCCTCGACTTCGGTCTGAAATCTCATAGGTTGTCACGTCCGGCAGATAAAAAACTTGCGACGACTATAAACATCACTCATTATGTCTGCTTCGAATGAAACTGTCATGGAAATATTCATCTCTGAATGAAGGATATAAGTTATGGGTTGGTTATCAGGAATCGTAGGTGGTGGTTTGGGAGCCATGATCGCAGGTCCATTTGGGGCGGTTATCGGCGCTGCTATCGGTGCCGGAATGGGTAAAGCGCAGAACTTTCCGCAAGGGCAGACAGGGGGATTTAATCAAAGCCAGCAACGCCAGGCCATTTTCTTTACTGCGGCCTTTTCCATGGTTGGAAAAATGGCCAAAGCTGATGGCCGGGTCTGCCCGGACGAAATTGCCGCTATCCAGAAAATCTCAAAAGAAGCTCTGGGGATGGATGATCAAACCCGCGCTTACGCCATCAATGTGTTCACTCAGGCCAAAGACAGCCCGGAATCTTTTTCAGACTATGCGCGCCAATTCGGCGATCTCTTCTGGCAGGATCAACAACTCTGTAGCTTCATGATGAGTTTCCTTTTCCAGGTCGCCATGGCTGACGGAAATATGCATCCCCAAGAAGAAAACATGCTACTGGAAGCAAAAACAGCTTTCCGTTTTCCGGAGAGCCTCTACCAGTCCTTACGCAGTCGCTATGTCGGCCTGCATTCTTCCAGTGTCAGCCTGAGTAAACATTACGAAAACCTCGGCGTTGCAGTTGATGCCTCCGCCGCTGAGATTAAAAAAGCTTACCGCCAGAAGGCCACTGAATTCCATCCGGACAAAATTGAGGGCAAAGGCTTGCCACCGGAGTTTATTAAATTTGCCAACGACCGGCTGGCAGAAATCAATGAATCTTATGATGCCATCATGGCAGCAAAAAAATAACCAGAGGTCAAACTGAGAAGGCTATGTCTGAATTGACGAAATCCCCCGCTTGGAAGGCACTGCAGAAACATCATCAGATAATCAAAGATGTCCACATGAGGGATTTATTCGCCCAAGACGAGCACCGCTTTGAAAAGTTCTCGCTACACTTCAATGATCTGCTTTTTGATTATTCTAAACACCGGATAACTGGCGAAACAGTTCAACTTCTGACTGATCTGGCTGGACAGACGGGCCTGCAGGAAAAGATTGCCCGGATGTTCGCCGGCGAAAAAATCAACACCACGGAACAGCGCCCGGTTCTGCATATTGCCCTGCGCAATCGCAGCAACCGACCAATCTGTGTTGATGGTCAGAATGTCATGCCCCAGGTTAATACCGTCCTGAAAAAAATGCGCTCGTTCACCGAAGAGGTACGTAACGGCCGCTGGCTGGGAGCTACAGGGAAACCAATCCGCGACATCGTCAATATTGGCATTGGTGGTTCCGATCTCGGCCCGTTCATGGTCACGGAAGCATTAAAACCCTACGGCCATGAACGCTTGAAGGTTCACTTTGTTTCCAATGTTGACGCGACTCATATTGTCGAAACCCTGAAGCTTATTGATCCGGAAACGACGCTCTTCCTGATTGCCTCAAAGACCTTTACGACCCAGGAAACCATGGCCAATGCCCATTCTGCCAGGGCCTGGCTGGTCGCTTCATTAGCTGATGAAGCTGCAGTTGCGCGCCATTTTGTCGCCATCTCGACCAATCGGGACCAAGTGACCCGCTTTGGGATTAACCCGGACAATATGTTTGAATTCTGGGACTGGGTTGGCGGTCGCTACTCACTCTGGTCAGCTATCGGTTTGTCAATAGCACTGTTTATCGGCATGGACAACTTTGAGGAGCTTTTGAGCGGAGCTCACCAGGTTGATGAACATTTTCGCTCTGCTCCTTTTGCCGAAAACATTCCCGTCCTGATGGGTTTACTCGGTATCTGGTACAACAACTTCTTTGCTGCAGAAGCACATGTGATTCTCCCCTATGACCAGTATCTTCATCGTTTTCCGGCCTATTTCCAGCAGGGGGACATGGAAAGTAACGGCAAAAGTGTTACGCTGAGCGGAACTCAGGTAGACTATTCCACCGGCCCGATCATCTGGGGAGAACCTGGCACCAACGGCCAACATGCCTTTTATCAACTCCTTCACCAGGGGAGTAAATTGATCCCAGCCGATTTCCTCGCTCCGGTGGAGAGTCAAAATCCTCTCGGTGAGCATCATCAGCTGTTGCTATCGAACTTCTTTGCTCAACCTGAAGCCTTGATGAAAGGGAAAACTCCCGCTGAGGCGCGATCAGAGCTGGAAGTGGAGAGTCTTGATCCTGAAAGAATTGAAGAGTTGCTCCCCCACAAGGTTTTTGCTGGAAATCGTCCCAGCAGTTCATTCATGTTTCATAAGCTCACACCGCAGACTCTGGGCTCATTGATTGCTCTTTACGAACACAAAATTTTTGTTCAGGGTGCTGTCTGGAACCTTAATTCCTTCGATCAATGGGGTGTCGAACTGGGCAAGCAATTGGCCAACAAAATCCTTCCTGAATTGTCGCAAAAATCCAGGGTCAGCAATCATGACTGTTCAACAAATGGTCTCATCAATTATTACCGCCAAGGCTTATTAAAAAAATAAATATAATCTTACCGTTATATTGATTTTCACAATACTACTGGATAGAATGTGGGAATAATTCTTATTTACTGGAGAAAGGAGAGGCTATGAGCGAAGACCAAGCAGCGGGCTGCAGCAGACCCACTGCAGCAGCAGCTATCGACAACACAGCTGAAGTAGAAGAGGCAGAACAAACTGTCACGCCCAAAAAGGAGCGAAAAATGGTTCATGTAGGCGAAAAAGCCCCCGATTTTACCGCACCGGGATTCCATAATGGAGCATTTCTTGATGGAGTAAAACTTTCCGATTACGCGGGGAAATGGGTTATTCTATGTTTCTACCCCGGTGATTTCACCTTTGTCTGAGCGACCGAGCTCTCGGCAGTTGCCGAGAAATACCCCCAGTTTCAAGAGCTAGGAGTAGACCTGCTTTCCGTCAGCATCGACAGCATGTTTACCCATAAAATCTGGAACGACCAGGAACTTTCAAAAATGGTTGACGGTGGTGTCCCCTTCCCGATGCTTTCAGATGTCGGTGGCGATATCGGCAGACTCTACGGTATCTTTAACGAAGGCGCCAAGGTTGAAAACCGTGGCCGCTTTATCATTGACCCGGATGGCGTCATCCAGGGCTACGAAGTCCTGACCCCGCCGGTTGGCCGTAACGTCAACGAAACCCTGCGTCAGATTAAAGCCTTCCAGCTGGTTCGCAACACGAAAGGTGCGGAAGCCACTCCATCCGGTTGGCGTCCCGGCAAGAAGACTCTGAAGCCGGGGATCGATCTGGTTGGCAATGTCTGGAAGGAGTGGAAAGTCAGCGAAGCGGACGAATAAATCTGTCCAGATTGTCTTGTACTCGAAAAGCCCGGCTCGTTATGAGCCGGGCTTTTTAACTTTCTATTGACCCATGTTGAATCGATAAAACAGGGCGGCATTTTCGTAAAACACTTTCCGCGCCATATCCTCACCCAGAGCATCAACCACCAGCTGAAAATCATCAGCGGAATAGGGGCGCGGCGCCCTGGTCGACGGCAGGTCGGTGCCGAACAGCAGGGCATCGGGATTGACCTGAACAAGCCACTGCAAGGCATCGGCGACAGCAAAATCGACCCGGCCGAAGCCGGTCGCCTTGACATAAATACCCTGCTCAACCAAAGCCAGAAGATCGGTGAAGCCGGCTTTCGATAAGCCGAGATGATCGATACTGACCCTGGGAAGCCGGGTCAAAAGCGGAGCGAGTTCGGCCAAATCCGTTGAATCCACATACAACTCCACATGCCAGCCGACAAGATCATAAACCCGTTTGGCAAAGGTCTCCAGGTGAACGACATCCTCCGATCCGCCACGCTTTAAATTAAAGCGCACAGCCCTGACTCCTGCTTCATGCAAACTTATGAGTTCATCATCGGCAACAGAGGCAGGTAGCTGCGTCACACCAACAAACTCTGGACCCAACAGCTCCAGGGTGGCGAGCAGATAGGTCTGATCAAACCCCTGGAATGAACCGGAGACAACCGCTCCCCCGGCAAGATGATAGTTTTTTGTCCTTTCAAGATATTCATTGATAGTAAAATTATCCGGCAAGAAGCCCTGATTCTCCGTCAGGGGAAACTGATCGTCGATAATATGAAAGTGGCTGTCAAAAACTTTGAAGCGCCTCAACTGATCCATGAGTCAGCCTTCTCAACTAGAAACCGGAACCTGGTTGTTTGAGAAATTCAATTTCTTCAGTGGTTGATTGACGCCCAAGAATTTCATTGCGATGCGGGTAGCGACCGAACCGTTCAATGATCTCCATGTGTTTCAATTCAAATTCGAATGAAGACTCACTGCCATTTTGACGAAACAATTCAACTGCGACCACATGAATAGCCAGTGATTCGCTGTGCATAAAGGGCATATAGAGAAAGTTCTTCTGACTCTGTGATAATTTTTTATCAGCGCCCTGATAAACAGCTTCCTGCGCCAGAACTAAAGCCAGAGGATCATAAGCAAAGGCCTGAGCTGAGTTACGGAACATATTTCTTGAAAACTGATCAAGCACAATGATTTCCGCCAGGCGCCCCTCGGCTTGTTCACGCCATTTAAAGAGTTCGCCGCAAATAGCCTGTTCGTGAACCGCAAGAAAACGATCCCTGATGAGCTGATCAAAATCAGCATCCTTAACCCACCAGCTTTTCGGGTCGATCTCCTGAAACCAGAAATCCAAAACATTTTGATACATCGCATCCCCGTTTATTGAAATTTATCACTTCTCTGCTGATTAACGGCTATATTTTGCCACTGTCGGTCATCATAACACTGGTCCGATCCGAAACAAAAATCACCCTCTGAAAAGATATTAACATCCGGATCAGCTCCGTGCTGAAATCCTGTTTTCTCTGTACAGTCCAACGCTTTTCTGCTACAGCAACACAAATCACCTTTAACCTATCAGGCCAGCCTCAATGCCGTTGCGCAAATATTCTGAAATTCTGCCAATTATCTTTAACACCATTCTGGCACTCTCCGTTCTCTACGCACCGCAACCACTGTTACCGGTTCTCAGCGCGGAATTCTCTGTCAGCCGCGAAGCGGCGGCAGCACTGACGACTGTGACTTTTATTCCTCTGGCTCTCGCTCCTCTGGCCTACGGCTATTTGCTGGAAACCATTTCGCCAATTCGCGTGTTGAAAATCGCAGTTCCGCTTCTGGCCATAACCGAGCTCCTATTTGCCGGCAGTTCAAGCTTTTCGATGCTCATCGCGATTCGACTATTTCAAGGATTGCTGGTTCCCGCCATCCTGACCTCGTTGATGACCTATCTTTCCGGTCGCTCCACGGCGGACACTGTGCAGCGAGTCATGGCCATGTATATTGCCGCAACAATTTTCGGCGGCTTCATCGGTCGGGCGACCTCAGGGTTGATTGCCAACCTGTTTGGCTGGCGTTTCAGTTTTATCCTGCTCGCTATCACCCTGGTTATCGGGTTTATCACATTGTTCCGCTTGCCGGAAACCAGCGGCGTGACCATGATACGCCCCCAGCCCAATGCACTGCTGGAGATCTTACGCAAACCCGCTTTTCTGCCCCTCTATCTGAGTGTCTTCTGCCTGTTCCTGGTTTTTGCTGCAGTCATGAATTTTCTCCCATTCCGTTTAACCGAACTGAGTGATCAAGCCAATGAGCTGCGCATCGGCTTGATGTATTCAGGTTACATGATGGGCATTGTTACTTCATTGGGAGCTCCCAAATTCATCGGTTGGGTCAAAGGAGAGATCAGGACCATGCGCATTGGCCTGTTTGCTCTGGGGATAACCCTTATTGGATTGGCCTGGCAACAGATCTGGGTGCTTTTTGGGATGATGTTTCTCTTTTGTGCTGCGATGTTCCTGGTTCACTCTACGGCTTCAGGTCTGGTCAATCGCATGGCAGGAAGCGAGCACCGCGGTCTGACCAACGGGCTCTACGTTGCCTTTTATTATGCCGGCGGGAGTGTCGGCTCTTTTGCACCGGGAATCATCTATCGTTATTATGGCTGGAACGGCTTCCTCCTGCTCCTGATCATAATTTGTATTTTTGGCTTTTATTGCATCAGTAAAGTCAAACGGCTCACACTAAAATGACGCTTAAAGGATATGACATGTTAACTCCTGGATACCGCTACCAACTGAATGTGGACCGCATTGACCTGCAGGGGGCCTGGCTGGACGCCGGGGATGAGCAGCTGCTGCTGGCAAAACAGGAGTGCCCGGCTGACATCGGCCCGGGGCAGACAGTTGAAGTATTTATCTTTCTTGATCGTGGGAAAACATCCAAAGCAACCACGAAAATGCCGATCGCCGAAGTTGGCGAATTTGCTTTTCTGCAGGTGAAAAGTATCGGTCCGCATGGTGCTTTTCTTGGCTGGGGACTGGACAAAGATCTGCTTGCCCCCTACAGCGAGCAGGCCCAAAAAATGCTCGAGGATCGTCGCTATCTGGTCCGCATCTGTCTCGACCGTGACAACCGGCCGATTGCTTCCAGCAGGCTGGAACAGTTCCTCGAAAAAGAGAACCAGGACTTGAGTGACGGAGAAGAAGTTGAGCTCCTGATCTGGGCGTTTACTGATCTAGGAGTAAAAGTCATTGTGAATAACCGCTATGAAGCCTTGCTCTACAAGGATGAGGTTCCAACAGGGCTGAAGCGGGGCGATAATCTTATAGGCTATGTTCTGAGAATTCGCCCGGATCGCCGGATTGATATAACTCTGCGACGTCCGGGAGCGGCCGGTGTCCATGACGCTCGTCAGATTGTCCTTGAGGCCCTTGAGCCGCAAGGCTTTCTTCCGCTCCATGATCAGAGTCCACCAGAATTGATCCGCAGCCAACTGGGATTGAGTAAAAAAGTCTTCAAAAAAGCCATCGGCGGACTTTACAAGGAAGGCCTGATTGAGCTGAATGAGGATGGAATCAAGTTGGTCTGAATACGGCTATTTTACAGCTTTTTTTGTGAGCCGATGGTCAGCCGCCTGCTCAACTCACCCGATCCAAGGCCAGAACTATCTCCTGTGGCAATTCCGGTTTACCTTTGGCATTCACCCCCGTCCCGGTAACCCGCGCCTTAAGAACGAGCTTCTTTTCCGGCAAGAGATAAATATCCTGTAAAAAACGATAACGCAGCGGAGAGATCTTCTCCAGAATGACCCCTACCATAAAGCGGTCACCACTGCGTAACGACCACTTGTAGTCCAGCTCCGCCCGAATAACAACCAGGCTGATCCCGCGGCTGACGAGTTCGGGAAACTCCAACCCCAGTTGCTTAAGATATTCATGGCGACAGTGTTCGAGATAATTCAGATAGACCGAGTTATTCACATGACCCTGTATATCGCATTCGTAATCGCGCACCTGAAATTCAGATGAAAACTGATACTCCTTCATGACTCTCTCTCCAGTGCTGTGAAACCTCAAATTGTCGTGCAAATTCAGTGGTTATGTAGCCACATTAAAAAAAGAAATGCAACGATTCCCCACAAAGCTGAATGGCATAAAAATTCAGCCTTATTCTCCCATGAAAAGGGTGCTTTATTCTTGACAGGAACACTAGAGATTCATATAGTGAGCGTCAAAATTACTCTTGGAGGATCATGATATGAAACTTTCGACAAAAAGCCGCTATGGGGTCCGGGCCATGTTTGATATGGCGTACCATGCCGGGAATTTACCGGCCCAAATCAAGGACATATCACGCCGGCAAAATATTTCCCCACGCTATCTGGAGCAGATTTTCCAGGATTTGAAAAAAGGCGGGCTGCTGAAAAGCCGCCGTGGCCCCCAGGGTGGCTACAGTTTGTCGCGACCGGCCGAGGAAATTACCGTCAAAGAAATTGTTCTGGCCGCCGAAGGAGAATTACTCCTGGTCAACTGTGTCAAAGGGTTGCGCAAAGACGGTGAGTCCCCACCAAGATGTGACTTTGACAATCAGTGCCTGACTCAGTATATCTGGGCCGAAGGGAGCCGCATTCTCGGTGACTATTTTAATTCAATTAGCCTGAAAGACCTCTGTGATCAAGGTCAAGAAATGGGCCTGGAAAAAGAGTTGGACCACCGGTTCATGTATTTCATCTGATTTCACATGAGTCTGGATGAAAAGTATCACAAACTGCAACAGATCCTCATCAATCTGGACTCGGCGGTTGTCGCATTTTCAGGGGGGGTCGATTCAACACTCCTGCTCAAAGTTGCCTGTGACAGCCTTGGGTCCGAAAAAGTTCTTGCTCTCACGGCAATATCACCAATTTTCCCCGCCTATGAAATTGAACAGACGCAACAGCTGGCTCGGGATTTCGGCGTTCGTCTTCAATTGATCGCCACCGATGAGCTGGCGTTGGATACATTTGTTGAAAACAGCCCACAGCGTTGTTACCATTGCAAACATCACCTGTTCGGCCTGTTCCTTCAAGAAGTTAGAAAGGTTGGCTTTGCAACACTCCTGGATGGTTCTAATCTGGATGACCTCAATGACTATCGTCCAGGCAAAGCCGCGCTGGAACAGTTGAATATCCTTTCCCCTTTGCGTGAAGCCGAATTCAGCAAGCAGGATATCCGTGACTTAAGCCAACGGCTGGGGTTATCAACCTGGAACAAGCAACCTTTTGCCTGCCTGGCCACACGCTTTCCCTATGGGACAAAAATTACCGCTGAACGCCTAAAGCAAATTGATTCTTGTGAATCCTGGTTAAGAAAAAATGGGTTTTTAAACTACCGGGTACGCTATCATCACAGTCTGGCCAGGGTGGAAGTCGCACCGGATGAGATCCCTCGGCTGCTCGACGAGCAGCTTCGTCTGGCATTAGTCGCAGCATTTAAACAAAATGGATTTGACTATATCACCCTTGATCTGCAAGGATACCGCAGCGGAAGCATGAATGAAGTCCTTTCTCAAACCACATGTTAATGCTGACAATCATGACCTGATGTAACTGACATTGCGTCAGCTGTGAATTGCCCTTTGCAGGAGGATGTATGCCAAAAAGTAGCGCATTATTTGCGGTCTGTTTTGTCGCTGGCCTGCTTGCTGCGCTCACCAGCAGTCTGTTTATCTGGGGCTGCAATGAATGGGGCATCACCAATCTGATCAATGTAAAGATATTTCAATCCCTAGAGCTTAAAAAACTTTATCCACAAATGTTTATTGGCGGGCTCTGGGGTCTGCTCTATTTTTTCACTGTCGGCATTCCCCGACATCGGCGCCATTGGATCCGTAAAGGCCTCTGGTTTTCATTGGTTCCATCCCTCACAACGCTTTTTTACCTGTATCCATATGTTTATAACAAGGGCCTCGCAGGTTTGGATCTTGGCATGTTTACCCCGGCGTTCATTGTTATATCCAACCTCCTCTGGGGGTTTTTTACCGGTTTTTTCGCGCGTTTGTTCTGGGGACGATAGCCGATGCTCCGCAGAACTCTTCTACCCCTGTTCCTGCTGATTCTATCGAGCATCAGCCTTCAGGCCTCAGAGTTAGAAGGTCGCGTCACCTGGATTTATGACGGAGATACCCTCCAGGTGGAAAATATCGGGAAGGTTCGCTTGATCGGCATTGACACCCCAGAATATGAAGCTTCTTCCCGGGACAATTTTTACTTCAAAAGTTTTGCTATCGAAGAAAAAACGCTCCGGAAGATATCTCGGCAGGCAAAAAATCATAATCTCCGCTATGCCAAAGGAAAAAACGTCCGGTTGGAATCCGAGCAAAGCAAACGGGATAAACACGACCGACTCCTTGCTTATGTCTATCTCCCGGATGGAGAGATGCTGAATCTACTCCTGCTAAAAGAAGGTCTGGCCAGCGTGTTTCGCCGTTACGACTTTCGCTACAAAAAAGAGTTTCTCAAAGTCGAAGAGCGGGCAAGACGAAATAAACGGGGCCTCTGGGAAAAGTAACCTCAGACGACCAGACACAATTTGGAGCATACGGATTTATGGAAAGGCTATCCTATTTACAACAACTGATTGATCAAACATTTCTTGGCATTGATCTCATCCGCTTTGTCAGTGCCTTTATTGCTTTTTTTCTGGCGCTGATACTCAAGCGAGTCATCGCTCATATTTTCACCAAATCAATCTTCAAGGCAGCGCAGAAGACCTCCGGTCAAATGGATGATATCCTGCTGAAAAACCTTAACAAACCGGCCGAGTTTCTGGTGGTCGTTTTCGGTTTTTATCTGGCTGTCGAAATCCTGCAATTACCACAGCAACCAACTGATCTGGATCAACTGGCCCGGAATGCAGTCAAGATATTACTGACTTTCAATCTGGGCTGGTTCTGCTACAACATGGTCTCGTTATTGGAACACTGGATGAGTCACTGGGCGGGGAAAACGGAGTCATCGCTCGACGATCATCTGGTGCCATTTATTCGCAAAACCCTGCGGGTGTTCATTGTCTTTCTTGCAGTTCTAATGCTGGTACAGAATCTCGGCTATTCCATCTCCGGGCTACTCGCCTCTCTCGGGCTCGGTGGGCTCGCCGTTGCCCTGGCGGCAAAGGACAGCTTATCAAATATCTTTGGCTCAATCATGATTCTCCTGGATCGGCCTTTTACCATCGGTGACTGGATCAAAGCTGGCGACATGGAAGGGACGGTTGAAGAAATCGGGTTCCGCTCAACGCGCATCAGAACCTTTGCCAAAACGCTGATCACCGTCCCCAACAGTACCCTGATGAACATGTCGATCGACAACTTCAGCCAAATGCCAAAACGCCGCATCAAGCTGTCAGTTGGAGTCACATACGATACCTCCCCAGAACAAATGCGCCAGGCAGTGGCTGGGATCAAACAACTGCTCCGCGAGCATCCGGCCATTGATCAAGATTTTTTTCTGGTGAATTTTACCGATTTTGGCGCATCATCACTCGATATCATGGTCTATTGTTTCACTACCAGTACCGTTTGGGGGGAATATCTTGATGCTCGGGAGGACGTCTGTCTGCAAATCATGAAAACTCTGGAGCAGATCGGGCTTGAAATTGCTTTCCCAAGCCAGACCCTGTATATGCACGACATGGATGCGGGTAAACTCGAGGAGAATAGCCGCGAGACCTTACCTGTCAGGCCAGAATAAGCTGGTCGATCGACCAACCGCAGCAGCCGTTCGACCAGTCCGGGAGAAATTCCAACCACCACAAGCGGTGGGATGTGGTAGAGATAAATCCTTAATTGAGCATCAGCGACACGCTTAATTAATTCTGAAAAACTGCGGTAAAGTCCCTCCCCGGAAACCCCCTTGTAATAAAAAGGCGACAACATCTCCCCGCACAACCTGCTTTGACAGCAGACCCCGTCAAGCGGACACTGTCGGTCAACGAACAGCAACGGGTTCCTGGCATCATTCGGAAGGAGGGATCCACACCTGCGGCCAGAAGGGCGTCGAGCAGGTCAATCCGTTCGTTCACCGACAAGGAATTCGCTTCGCTGTTTGTGCCAAAGACGGCAAGCCCACAGTTCTGGGCAATCAGCACTTGCAGTGAGCAACAAAGCGCTTTATGTCGGGACGTAAATCTTTATCGAGTGGGGTAGCTACTGGGACCAGAACGCCACGGGTAGGGAGTTTCTGAGTCATGAGCCTGATCCTTGAACCCATTTATCTAAAGAATAATAATCAGCGATTTAAAAAATAAACCAGGGAAACCGCTCAATCATCGAAATCATATAAACGGTTGGGATTATCAACTAAAATCTGTCGGCGCCTGCCTGGGTCTGGAATCCAGGTTGCTAACAAGTCAACCAGATCGCCATCATTCGGCATCGGTTTGGACAGTTTGACATGCGGCCAATCACTCCCCCAAACCAGTTGCCCGGGCGCAACATTCAGAAGGGCCCGAACAACGGGGGTGACATCAGCATAAGGCATTTCCTCAGCGGTAATCCTCGTTGGCCCTGTGAGCTTAACCCAGCACTGTCCTTCCCTCAGCAGACGTAACAATGCTTGAAAACCATTATTGTCTACGGAAAGCGGGGGTCGCAAGTAACCGCAATGAGCGAACACGATATCGACCGGGAACTCGCTGAACATGCTGTCAAGATCGGGATATTCATCCGCATGCAACAAAAACTCAACATGCCAGCCAAAAGGTTTGACCCGTTCGGCCAATGCTCTGACCGCTGAAAGGTCTACCCTGCCGGAAGGATCCTGAACATCGACCAGATTGAAACGAGCCCCTCTTACCCCGACCTGATGAAGTTGTTCAATTTCACTGTCCGTCACCACGCTGTCGATGACAGCCACTCCGCGGCAGGGTATTGGGGCTGCGGCCATAGCCTTAAGCATGACACTGTTATCGGTACCATAGACACTTGGCTGCACCAGAACAGAGCGTTGCACTCCAATTTTGGCGAGCATGTTTAAATAATCAGGCAGCAGAGCATCCGGTGGCGTATAAATCCGCTCAGCTGCGTAGGGATAAATCCTCGCTGGGCCACAAATATGGGCATGGCAATCGCAGCTCAACGGTGGCAATTGCAACTGCGGTGTCCTGGTCTCTGGATCATAGGCCCCACAATAGGGCGCTGCTGCATGTGCATTATGGAGGGGGGAATCCATCACGGATGATATTGCTTACAACTCCTGTTTCTGTCCTGCTGTCAGGTAGGCGTAAATCAGATCATCGAGGCTGGGCTCTTCAGTGGCTTTTGGTTGGCGGAATTTGTCGATGATCGGTTCCTCTACAATGGTCACTGGTTCGGCACCCTCAACAAGCGCTTCTGCATCGGATGCTGCCGGTGGTTGGGGAATATTGCCCTGATCAGCAACGGACAAAGAAGACTGCGTTGCTGATGCTCCCAAGGGGATTCCCAGTTCAACAATCCGTTGATCGAATTCACCCTTGGTCAGTTTTTTCAGCATGCCTTTATGCTGCTCTTTGGCTAATTCCTCGACAACCTGTTCAAGGTTGTCAACTTTGATGATGTCGGCATAGACCGTCTTTTGTGATGAGATAATGGTTCCACCATGATATAGCAGCGTCACAAGTTGAGGTTTCTGATGACCACTGTCCTCGGTCTGGACGTGGAAACCAACCCCCCGATAAGTAATGTTGTGATTGAATCCGACAATCATGATTTTTCCCTCAGCTGATTTTTTTCAGACAATAAGATATACCGTAGAAACTCAGCTTAAAGCAACGGCCATCAACAGGCTCATCAAGCGCTCTTCAATCGTTATTTTGTGACCCGGCATCCTGAATCAACTGCTCTATGCTCAACTGTTCACCAGCAGGATCATGATTGATCTGTTCCGGCATAGTTCCCATAGCGGGGGGATTGTTAAAACCGAAATCAGCATAGATTGGCTGATCAATCCGTGCGTGGCCCTTCAGAGTCTGCTTCACTTCCCCATCAATCAAAAGTTGAACCTGACGAATGTAGGGGAAATTTTCACTCAAACTGTTGGCCAGACTGTAAATCGATAATAATTCGGTCAAACTACCGCCCGGATGAAAATCAACGAGCTTCTTGGAAAAATTGATCCGCACCAGATCATTTTCCACCTGGACCGCTAAAACCTCTGCTTCTTTTGGCAAAACCGGAAGATTTTTCAAGCGCGAGCCTTGAATCAGCTCAACCAGCAAACTGCTGATACAATCACGATCTTCATCGCATCCGGGAATCTCAACAGTTTCAGGGATTAAAAAGGTTCCATCGGGGGCAGTAAAATAGAGTTGAACCTCCCGTGCCGGCAATTCTTCGTTGCGAACAATCGGTATGCCTTCAGTCACTTCCTGTGACTGTTGAGAAAACCAACTGATGCCATATCCAACCAGAATTCCGGTCAGCAAAACGCCGATTAAGCCTGTCAGCATTTTTTTCATTTCGCCCTCTGCGGAAAAATTCGATCAACTAACCGATTTGAACCTGTTCAACCCGATCCAGTTCAGCGCCAAGGAAAGCGCGCCCAACGCGTTCAAACCGAGTCGGCACATCAGTGACGAAAAAACGTCTCTGCCCGCCGTATTCAGGGATACTAAGTCCCTCTTGGGTAAAAATCTGCGAGATTGACTTGGCCGTTTCCTCAGCCGAGTCAACCAACGTCACCCCAGAGCCCAAAACCTGTCTCAGTGTTTTACGCAGCAACGGATAATGGGTACATCCTAGCACCAGAGTGTCAATCTGCGCAGTGATTAACGGCTGAAGGTATTCTGTAGCAGTCAATCTGGCAATTTCATGCTCCGCCCAGCCTTCTTCTGCAAGGGGAACAAACAGCGGACAGGGAACAGAAAATATCTGCGCATCCGGCAACAGGGTCCGTATCGCCTCCGGGTAACGCCCACTGTTAATCGTTCCTTCAGTGCCAATAACACCAATATGCCGGTTTTGGCTGTAGATCGCTTTGCGCGCTCCCGGCTCAATAACCCCGATGACGGGTAATTTAAAACGTTGGCGTAATGCAGGCAATGCAACCGCTGATGCAGTATTGCAGGCGACAACCAGAATCTTGACCCCCTGAGCCACTAAAAATTCAGCCGCTTCAAAAGCATAACGCTGAACCGTTTCAACACTTTTGGTGCCATAAGGAACCCGTGCTGTGTCACCCAGGTAAATCAGGTTCTCCTCAGGAAGCAGTGCGGCTATCTCTTTAAAAACAGTCAGTCCACCAACCCCTGAATCAAAAATGCCAATCGCACGATGAGGCAAAACAACTCCAAACAGAAGATCAATCGAAATATAAATCAGCTCAAATTCATGTCTTAAAACGAGCAGATCATCCTAGTGAAGCACCTTGCTAAAGTCAAGATTTACAGGGTTTTAGCACTTTCCCCTCTGATAGCAATCTGTTAATATCCAGATTGCTTCAACCCGTTCTGAACACCGGTCAAGGAGAACACATGAGCTGGGCCGACATAAAAGAGTATCTGGATAATTTTCGCACTGATCAGGTTATGGAACAACTACAAGCCTGGAATATTGGCGATCTGAATAGCAACCCCTGGTTCCTCGGCGGCTTTGCCGCTGCCATTTTACTCACCTACTTTATCGGTTGGCGAGCGATATCAGGTTTTCTCGTTGGCATTGGTGGATTTGCCCTCGTGGTATCTCTAGCTATTGGTAAGGGAACCGGAGTCGAAGGGATTGCCGGTGGTGGTCTCTGGATCCTCGTTGCCGGTGGTGCGGTGGCAGTTGCACTGTTTATCTACCTGCTGTTTATCAAGTCGGAATAACGCTCGTTCCTTCTGTTGTTAACAGAAAAATTTGACCCCTTTTCCTGCTGGAGCTGTTGATGAAGAAACGCGACATACTACTACTTATCGGGGCCCTGATCATTGTCGGCTTTCTCTGGATGGCTCCGGAAGAAACCACCAAACCGGTTCCGAAAGATGACATCCATTTACGGTTTTACGACATTGTTAAGGCCGATGGTAAAAAAGCCGCGGAGAAATTCTGTGAAGACTGTCACAATGATGAGGAAGTTCCTTTTCCTGAAGATCATCCATCAAAATTTCGTTGTTTATTCTGTCACAAAGTCAAACTCTAGCCTTTTCTCTGCCGTGAAATTAAAAGAGCCACGAAAAAATATCGTGGCTCTTTTAATAACTTAAATTCACAATTCAGGGTCAGATCCCGCGCACCTCAACCCGCTCTACGTAACGCTCAGCACGCCTGGACAATTCATAAAGCTGCTCTGGTCGGTAAACATTATATTCCTGCCACTCTTCAATCATGGCATGTGCGGGGACGTATTGCTGTAACACCCAGAGCGGAGCTCCTTTTAACAGAGCACCCATCTCATCGATTTCGGTTTCACTAACCAGATGAGGAATACAGGTCGTACGAAATTCTGTTTCCACTGTAGCGTTCTTCAGCAACTGAACCGTCCTGCTCAACACTTCAGTCTTAACCGGCATGGTATGTAATTCCCCATAACGACCGAGACTGGTTTTGATGTCGACAGCGACATAATCAACCAGCCCCCTGTCTAATAAATCAGCGATCACCTCTGGAGCAAGCCCGTTGCTGTCCAACTTCACCTGCAGGCCCCGCTCTTTGAGCAGGGATAAAAATGCCGGCAGACCAGCATCGATGGTCGGTTCTCCGCCCGACACTACAACGCCATCGATAAAACCCTCACGCTTTTTCAGGTCTGCCAGCAACTCCTCGAGCGGATAGTCCGGATAAGCGTCGGGATCCAGTACCAGCCCCGCATTGTGGCAATAGGGACAGGTCAGGTTACAGCCACCGGTAAATACCAGCGAAGCCACCCGACCAGGGAAGTCGAGCAGACTGGTCCCTTGAAAGCCTTTAATACGAATTGTTTTCAGCGCTTTTGCTCCTGTGGAGCAACAACGTACTCGGAACGATCTTTAAATTCTTCTTTTTTGCCGCGGTTCCATTGCTGCACTGGCCGAAAAAAGCCGCAGACACGTGAGTATACTTCTGTTTTTGCATCACATTTTGTTGCCATCAGGATCCTCCTCACTTTTCAGTTTGTGGTTAAAGAACTAAGCCGCCTTCCCCTCCTGATGGTGGGGACAGGAAAAATGTTCACCGGAGATATAACCATGCACCGGACAGATAGAAAATGTCGGACTGAGGGTGAAATAGGGAAGATGGAAATTCTCTGCTATCCGCTTCACCAGTAACCGGGCACTCTTCCAATCTTCCAGACGTTCGCCAAGAAAGCCGTGGAAAACTGTTCCACCAGTGTAACGTGTCTGCATCCCGTCCTGGTGGGTCAGAGCTTCATAAATATCTTCCGTCATTCCCACCGGCAGCTGGGTTGAATTGGTGTAGTAGGGCTCGTCATTCCCAGCACAGATGATCCCGGGATAATTTTGCCGATCACGGTTTGCCAGACGGAAGCTGGTACCTTCTGCCGGGGTTGCTTCAAGATTGAAGAGATGTCCGGTTTCTTCTTGAAAAGCTTCAAGCTGTTTGCGCATATATTCAAGAGTGTCCCTCGATAAAGCTTGGCCCTCTTCACTCTCAATCCCTGTCCCCAGGAGATTAAGACAGGCTTCATGCATACCGATCAGACCGATAGTCGAAAAATGATTATCCCAGAAATTTCCACTTCTTTCGCGGATCGCCGAGAGGTAGAACTTACTGTAGGGATAAAGTCCATCTTCGGTAAAACGCTCCAACTGTTTCCGTTTGATTTCCAGAGACTGCTGAGCCAGCTTCATCAATTCGCTGATCCGGGTAAAAAATTCTTGTTTATCCTTCGCCAGATAAGCCGCCCGGGGCAAATTCATCGTCACAACCCCAACCGAACCGGTCATCGGGTTTGAACCGAACAGGCCACCACCGCGCCGCCGCAGTTCACGATTATCTAGACGCAGGCGGCAACACATAGAACGTGCATCTTCCGGATCCATATCAGAATTGACGAAATTACTGAAATAAGGGATGCCGTATTTTGCCGTCATTTCCCAGACCGGTCGCAGTCGGTCGCTCTCCCAATCGAGATCCTTGGTGATGTTGTAAGTCGGTATCGGGAAAGAGAAAATCCGGCCGGACGAATCGCCCTCCATCATCACTTCACAGAAGGCCCGATTGAGCAGATCCATTTCCGCCTGGAATTCACCATAACTGCGATCCATCAACTCACCGCCGATAACAACCGCTTCGTGGGCCATATTCGACGGCACCATCATGTCCATGGTGATATTGGTAAAGGGGGTCTGAAAACCTACCCGGGTCGGAACGTTCATGTTAAAAACGAACTCCTGCAACGACTGGCGGACTTCGTTATAGGTCAATCCATCATAGGCGATAAAGGGTGCCAGTAAAGTATCAAAGCTGGCAAAAGCTTGAGCCCCTGCGGCCTCGCCCTGTAATGTATAGAAAAAATTGACCGCCTGCCCCAGAGCGGTGCGGAAATGTTTGGGCGGGGCACTCTCAACCTTGCCATAGGCGCCAGTAAAGCCTTTAAGCAGCAGATCCTTCAAATCCCAACCACAGCAATAGACCGACAGCATCCCCAGATCATGAATATGAAAAGCACCTTCACGGTGGGCATTGGCAATATCGTCCGGGTAGATTTTATTGAGCCAGTAGTTACTGGTGATATTTGCAGCGATGTGATTATTCAAGCCTTGTAACGAATAGCCCATATTGGCGTTTTCGTTCACTCGCCAGTCTTCGCGGACCAGGTAGGAATCAATAGCTTCAATCGATTCCTGCATGAATTCTTGGGTTTTACGCAGACTTTCATGTTGTTTACGATAGAGGATGTAGGCCTTGGCTGTTTGTGCATGACCATTTTCGATCAGAATTTTCTCAACCAGATCCTGAACATTTTCAACGGTAGGAACGCGGTCCTCTTTGTACAGAACGGTAAGAATCCCGCCAACCTGACGAGTAATATCTACGGCTTTGTCAAAATCTTTGCCGCCAACGGCCTGAACGGCCTTGATAATTGCCTGGGCAATCTTGTTTTCATCATATGGAGCCAGGCGGCCGTCACGTTTGCGAATAAATTCTGGCATGGTACCCCTCCTGCCGTTGCGCAGGTCTATAGCAATAAAGTTGAAAAAAAGCTGCCGGGTCCTCGACCCACCGATGCAGAGACTAGCATAAGGCCTCGGACAAACCCAAGACAAAAAACACAACATCTAGTAGCTTTTTTTCACCCTCAACACAACATGTTGACAATTTTCTGTGAGTTTCCTGTGGATAGAAACACCTAAGTCCCGACAATGACGGGTGCATTTTGAAACTTTGTGGGTGAGTGGCAGAAGTGGATACAAAGGCACGGTTTTAGGTGGCGGCGCGAAGCTTGTCAGCAGATGGTCATGGGGATACATCGGGCCGGGGTGAAAAGAGCCCACGCGCAGCGGTAAGTGCGTTTATTCTGAAGGCAGGTCAGGATATTCTACAATATCTCCACTGGCGGTGCGAATTGCCAGGCTATCCCCTATTTTCATCACATCCTGTGGCAGCAAAGGCACCTTTCCCCGTCCTCCTGGCAAATCAATCACATAATAGGGTAATGCCAACCCCGAAACGTGACCACGCAGCGACGCCATGATCTTCAGACCCGTCTCAACTGAGGTGCGGAAATGCGCAGTCCCCTGAGCCAGATCCATGTGATGGAGGTAGTAAGGCCGCACGCGCATTTTTAGCAGACCACGAAACAGTGCGCTGATAATTTGCGGCTGATCATTCACCCCCCGCAGCAGGACCGTCTGATTGCCAAGCACAATCCCTGCATCTGCAAGACGCAAACAGGCTTGTGCTGCCGATTCTGTTAGCTCACGTGGATGGTTGAAATGAGTGTTCAGATAGAGCGGATGAAATTTTTTCAGCATGGTGCAGAAGTGTTCGCTGATCCGCTCCGGCAAAGTGACTGGAACCCGCGTACCGATACGAATAATTTCAACATGAGGGATCTGATGAACTCTCGCCAGCAGATCTTCCAGCACAGCGTCGGGCAAAACAAGGGGATCCCCGCCGGACAAGATGACATCCCGAATTCCAGGCGTAGCAGCAATATAATCGATCCCGTCACGCAGGTCACGAAAACTCATCACCATGCCCGGGCAGCCAACTTTACGTTTACGGGTACAAAAACGACAATAGCCGGCACAACTGCCAGAAACGAGGAAAATTGCCCGATCGGGATAGCGGTGGATAACTGCCGGAACCGGAGAAAGGCTGTCTTCCCCTAAGGGATCGGCGAGACCATCCGCCGCCAATTCCCTCAGATCAGGCACACATTGTTTCCAGATTGGATCACCGACTTTTTCAATTAAATTAAGATAGTAGGGGGTAATCCTCAGCGGATACTTGTCTTCGACTGCTGCCAGTGGCTGGGCGTCAAAATCAAATAAATCAGCCAGCTGAGCGACCGAAGTCAGACTTTCTTTCAAAGCTTGTTGCCATACCTCTAGCGCCATTAGCCAAGCTCCTTCGGGCGCTGAACATAACGTAGAGTCCAGGTGGCAATCATCAGGACCAGGAGCCCCAGATCGCGCCACAAGGCAGCGAGAGGAGTAGTTGACTGCTCTGAATCCGGCTTGAAACAACCGCAATCGATGTCAAAACCACGCACAATGACCGAAATCAGAGCAAGAATAAAAATACTATTGAGAACAAAAAGGACAAGGACGGCGGGGCGCACCCGCATATTGAGTAATAGCAAGATACCACAGAGTAACTCAAGGTATGGCAGGGTGGCCGCAACGAGAAAGTTCCAGGCATAGGGCAGGAGCTGATAATTGGCAATCTGACCGGCAAAGGCGACGACATTATTAGCTTTGACGACGCCCGCATAAATAAACACTGCCGCCAGCACAAGGCGACTTCCATGATAGGCTGCCTTCCCCAACAGAGTCATTGCGGGTTCCTTTCCAACGGTCTTCCGGCGGCCTGCCATTCAGGCAAACCACCTTCATACACCAGGACTTCCTGATAGCCTTCCTGTAACAATAGAACCCCCAGATCAAAGGAGTCCGGACAACCGTAACCGCTACAATAGGTCACCAGTATGCGCTCAAAGGGTACTTGACTTTTGAATTTCTCCATCTGATCGGCAGCCAAGTTCAGAGGCAGGGAAACAGCTCCAGTGATGTGGCTTTGACGATAATCCGCGACACTGCGTGAATCAACCAACAGGGCTCCCTCAGTCAGCAAATCATCCAGTTCATCCAGGGCCACAGGGAACGGATCAGCATCGCGGTTACTTGGGTTATTGGCAGTCACGACTTCTGCCATTGTTTCAATAACGGGCGCGCTCGATATTGCTTTTCCGGAGAAAGCATTGAACACCAGCTTAAAATTCAGACTTAAACCAACAGAGCAC
>JAPHSA010000285.1 GCA_026193235.1 Deltaproteobacteria bacterium
AAATGTGGCAATTTTTGCCTTCATGATGCAAGGCTCCAATGAATGAAACGCGAGAATGAAGTAAAGCTGAAAACGACATTGTTTGTGGAACGTAAAGCTTCTTCTTTTAAGTAAGTGGCAATTGCTTTAGAAGATAGTCCACAGCATATCAGTAAATTAACATGCTAAATCAACCGGCCTATTATGGTAGACAGTTGATTCCTCTGCACAGGCAATGAAATTCTCACATATCTAGCATGAGTGTTTTTTACGGTCAACAAAATCCGGTGTTCTAGTTTGAGCTTTCCCAGCTTTTCCTGAAAGAAAAGAGATTGCGGTTGAATGAGTTTTTAGAGTAGCTTGGAAAGATAAAACCTAATTTTATTTATGTGAGTGGAGATTTGGATGAGACAGTTGGTAGGCGCTGCGATTCAGTTTAATATTGCCCTTGGCTATATTGATGCCAATCTTGACAAAGCCGTCGCGGCCCTGCGACGCGTTGCTCAGCAAGGGGCCAAGTTAGCGGTGCTGCCAGAGATGTGGAGTTGTGGCTACGATTACCGTAATCTGACCGAGTTGGCGAAGGAAACCCCACGGGTTCTGGAAACATTAAAGCAGGAATCTCAAAAGCTGGAGTTGGTGACCGTCGGCAGCCTGCCCGAACTTGATGGTGGGACAGTTTATAATACTGCTTATGTCATTGATAAGGGGAAGATGGTCGGAAGCTACCGCAAGTTGCATCTGTTCTCAACCATGCGCGAAGATCAATTTCTTGGTTCTGGAAATCAAATCCTGATCGCCGAAACCTCTGTTGGGAGATTGGGAGTGGCGATCTGCTATGATCTACGCTTTCCCGAGCTGTTCCGTAAACTGGCTCTCGCTGGGGCTGAGATTGTCTGTCTGCCGGCGGAATGGCCCAAGCCGCGGCAGGAGCACTGGAAGACCCTGCTGCGTGCACGGGCGATAGAAAATCAACTCTTCGTCATTGCTGCCAACTGTTGTGGAGTACAGGGGAAACTTGATTTCTTTGGCCTCAGCCAATTGATTTCGCCCTTGGGGAATGTGCTGCAGATGGCTGCGGAGGAAGATACGGAGCTGGTAGCCCAGTTTGATTTTGCAGAAATGGACAAATATCGTGACCAGATCAAGATTCTGAGTGATCGCCGGGCTGATGTTTACGGAACTCCCTAGGTCTTTTCTGCCAGCATCTGTTCCGCCTCGGGCATTTTTCTGCAAGCGAGAAATCCCAACAGGACAAAGATGGCGACGACCAACAGCATGACTGTCGCCCCCAGCCATTGCGCAATCAGACCAACCCCACCGCTGATGATTGCCAACACTCCCACCAGACTGTTACTGAAGGCCGTATAGGTGGCTCTGTCTTCCTGTGGGGTTGCGTCGACCAGATAGGTTTTGCGCCCCAGGCGAACCCCCGATTCGGCCAGTCCTATCAACACAAAGACGACGAAATAGCCGCTGTACTGCAATGAACCATCAGGTAGAACTCCCAGAAAAAGGGCCAATGTCACAGCAGCGAAGGCGATCAGAGCGCTCAGGGCCATGACCTTTTTGCTGGTTTGATCAGCCATTTTCCCCCAGAACGGACTGCTGATGATCTGGGAAACCCCAATGGCAATCACCAGTGTTCCGATACTCTGTATATTCAGGTTTAAAAGTTGCCCGGCATGAAGAACAAAAAACGGCGTTGCCAACTCAACTGAGAGCAACAGGCTGCGACCCAGCAGAAAGCTTCTGAAACCAGAGTGCTGACGAAACAGCCCCATCCCGGCTCGGGTTTCGGCAATGGCATTACGTCCCCCCTGCACCGCTCCGGGAAATTCGCGGATCAAGGCGAAGAAGAGAGCAGCGAGTCCCCAGAGCAGCGCCGCAATAAACAGAAGGATCAGAACCGGGGCGAGATCCTGCTGGGTTTCTCGATAGCGGTTTAGGACCAGTCCAACTGCTGTGGTCAGAATCCCACCAATAAAAGCCCTGCGCGCTAACAGTTTTCCACGGTGCCCCTTATCGATGGTTTTGCCGAGGACGTCCTGAAAGGCGACGGATGCCGTGCCGCTGGCCGTACTGAAAACCATCAACAATAACAACAAAGTGAAACCAGCGGCAGTGGGCGGCAGCCAGAGCGCAACGGGAATCATCAACAGCAGGCAGAACGCTTGAACCAGGCCCGCGCCGACCCAGACCCACTTACGTTGTGCTAGTTGGCGAATGCGCCCGGCCACAACCATTTGCGGGAAAAGAGAAAAGCTTTGTTTGATAGGCATGAGAAAACCGAACATCCAGATCGGTGCCCCGAGCAATTGAAATAGCCAGGGCAGAATGAGGTTTGGCCCGGCGATCTGCTCTGCCAGTTTGGAGGCCGCACCATTGGCTGTATTACTGGCGAAATTCCAGGAGACTTCCTGGCAAGACTCCGGGGGTATATTTTTGCAGGCGCGGTCGAGATTATCATCTCCGCTGAGCACTCCCGCAAGCTGTTTTTTAAGATCGCTCATCGATTATTCTGCAAGGGGTTGGGCCTTCTGGCGATATTTGACCGGCACCTGTTGCAGGTTGTCGGCAAACTGCAGGGCGCCGTTTTCATCAACATAAAGGTAGCGGGTAATTTTAGCCGATTTTTGAGCTTTAGCCGTGGAGGATTTTTCAATGACCTTTTCAATGGCATCTTTCTGCGCTGCCGAACTTCTTCCATTCAGATTGAGGAGGCGTGAGCGGAAATCGAGATAAAAGGCTTGCGTTTGGGTCAGTCCCGGTGCCCTGAGTGGTAGCTTAACCATCAATTGATCAAATCCAATCGTCAAGGCGAGAACGACAACGATCCATAAACAATATTTTAATAGTTTCAGCATTTAATAAACTCCTCAACGAGGAAAATATAGTACCTGCGGCTGAGTTGAAATTCAAGGAATCGATCTGTTGAGAGGGTGTTCCCTTTTATGGTCGATTATGCAAGAATGCGCATTTGTGTATTTCAATTTAAGGAGTTCTAGAATATGAGTGATACAGAATATGATGTTGTTATTATCGGCGGCGGTCCCGCAGGAATGACTGCGGGTCTTTACGCTTCCCGCGCCTGCCTGAAATCACTGATGCTGGAAAAAATGATTATGGGCGGCCAGATGATGACGACAACTCTGGTCGAAAACTGGCCCGGCTATCCCGGGGGCATCGATGGCCCGGAGCTGATGATGCGTTTTCAGGAGCACTGTGTGGAATTTGGCCTGGAAACCGGATACGGGGCGGTTGAAAAGATTATCGATAATGGCAATTCAAAAACCCTGATTGTTGATGGTAAAGAAATAACCTGTAAAGCGGTGATAATTGCCACCGGGGTGATCCCGCGCAAGCTTGGGGTCGAGGGCGAGCAGGCCCTGGTCGGTAAGGGTGTTTCCTATTGCGCCACCTGTGATGGTGCTTTTTTCCGTGATGTGCCGATCGCTGTTATTGGCGGCGGTGATACTGCAGTCGAAGAAGCCCTTTATTTGACCCGTTTTGCCAGTAAAGTTACATTGGTTCATCGTCGGGACAAACTGCGCGCCACAAAAATTCTTCAAGAACGAGTGCTGGCCAATGACAAAATTGAAATGGCCTGGAACTCTGTCGTTGATGGTTTGGAATCGGATAATAGTGGTTTGACCGGTATTGTGCTTCGTGACATGAAAACCGGTGAAACGCGCACAATTGAGTTGCAGGGGATGTTTGTTGCTGTTGGTGTCACACCGACAACAGATTTTCTAGTCGATCTTATTGCCCTGAACGAAGAGGGCTATATCATTTCCGGAGAAGATACCTGTACTGCAGTGCCAGGTATTTATGCCGCTGGTGACTGTCGAACCACAGTCCTTAAACAGGTCTCCACTGCTGTCGGTGATGGTGCCGTGGCGGCGATTATGGCAGAAAAGTATATCGACGAACTGGAATATCAGTCGTAACTACCATATCTATATGGAAAAGTTGCGACAGTAGGAATATCTTGCAGCCGTAGTTTTTTCGTTTGTTTTGTGAGGAGGGAGGGGGCATGCTCGCAAAAGCAATTTCAGGGGCTTTGATCGGTATCGATGCCTATCCGGTTGAAGTTGAAGTTGACATCGCTCAAGGCTTGCCGCAGTTTTCCACCGTTGGCCTCCCTGAAGGTGCGGTCAAAGAAAGCAAAGATCGCGTCAAGTCAGCCATCAAAAATTCCGGTTACGATTTTCCCGCCCGTAGAATTACCATCAACCTTGCTCCTGCCGATATCCGTAAAGATGGCGCGGCATTCGATCTGCCGATCGCCGTTGGCTTGCTGAGTGCTACCGGAATTGTCGATGCAGAAAAGTTAAAAAAATTCATTCTGCTGGGTGAACTGTCTCTCGATGGGCGGGTCAAACCAGTCCGTGGAGTTCTGCCCATTGCGGTGGCGGCTCGGGACTGGGGAGACTATGCTCTTCTTCTTCCGGTTGAAAACGCCGAAGAAGCGGCGCTCGTTGCGGGGCCTGCAGTTTACCCGATCAAGGATCTGGGCGAAGCCGTCGCGTTAATCAATGGGGAACGCCAGTTCGCTGAATATCAATCTTCAATTGACCTAAGCGATCAGCAGCCGATTGCTGATGGAGAGGATTTTGCTGAGGTGCGTGGTCAGGAGCATGTTAAAAGAGCGCTGGAAGTTGCTGCGGCCGGATCTCATAATATCCTTATGGCCGGCCCACCGGGCAGCGGGAAAACCATGCTGGCTCGCCGACTACCGACAATCTTACCCGATTTCTCCTTTGAAGAAGCTCTGGAAACCACCAAAATCCATTCAGTTGCCGGACTGCTCTCGCGGCAAAATGCGTTGGTGCGCCGCCGGCCGTTCCGGTCGCCTCATCATACAATTTCCGATGCCGGCCTCATTGGTGGGGGGAGTTACCCGCGGCCGGGGGAAGTATCTTTAGCCCATCGGGGAATTCTGTTTTTAGATGAATTCCCCGAATTCAAGAAGAATGTTCTCGAAATGTTGCGCCAGCCGCTTGAAGATGGTCAGGTAAGTATCAGCCGGGCAGCCCTGAGCTTGACCTACCCCGCAAACTTTATGCTGGTTGCAGCGATGAACCCCTGTAAATGCGGATTTCTTAATGATTCCAGTAATGTATGCACTTGTACACCTCACGAAATACGGCGTTACCGGCAAAAACTTTCAGGGCCACTTCTCGACCGGATTGATCTGCATATTGAC
>JAPHSA010000057.1 GCA_026193235.1 Deltaproteobacteria bacterium
AACCATCAACCTACAGTATTCGCAAAAGCTTTCTGCTCCCTCTGGGATTGGTTGTGCTGCTCAGCTTTGTCCTTCTGGCCAGTGCCTTGTTTTTGCAATTACCACTGGCAAAGGTGATTATCCTTGGCGCGTTTCTCGTGCCTGTCTGTCTCGTTTTTGCTGAAAGCAGTTGGCGCAAAGTCAGTCTTAATGAGGATGCCGTTCAGGTTAAAAAACTGTTTCGCGAAAAACGTCTGAATTATGCTGACCTGACGGCTATCGACACCATCCAGGTACGCAAGCGAGCCTTTATCAGCTTGAGCAGCGAAAACGATTTTATGATTCTATCGAACAGCTACGATCAATTTGGCGTATTGTTACAACAACTGGTGGCTAAAGTGCCGCAGTCAGTTGTCAGCGCTGAAACGAAGTCTTTAGTCGATAACCCGCCGAAAAAATGCAGTGATGTTTTTTCGGCCTGGCTTGCGGTGGCGGTACTGTCTCTGCTCATTTATGTTCAACTCAGAGGCGCATTCTGATAACGCTGAAACTTGGTGAAACGACAAGTTTGGGAGGATAAGGGAAATGAATAAAAAAAACTTGGCAGAATTCAAAGAACTCCTGAATCAGCAGCTCGAATCTCTGCTTCAGGAAGCCGGGAAAACAGTCTCTGAGATGACGGAGGAAAAAACTAATTTTCCCGACCCGACGGATCGTGCATCACTTGAGTCTGATCGGAACTTTGAGCTGCGGATTCGTGATCGTGAGCGCAAACTGATCAACAAAATTCGCGAAGCCTTAGCGCGGATCGATGATAAAACTTTTGGCCACTGTGAGTCCTGTGAAGAACCAATCGGTGTTGAACGTCTGCGTGTCCGTCCAGTGACGACCCTCTGTATTGATTGTAAAACGGAGCAGGAGCGCCAGGAAAAAATCGGTTAAGGGAAAACTAAACGAACAAAACAAACTTTATCGCAGCCCGCTTTATTCTTTATCGGGCCATGGAGACCGGCGTTCCGGGCCACCATAATCACGTCCATCACGGTAATCTCGAAGCTTTGCATTGCCGCGAATAATATCAACCCATCCAGTCGAACGCTCGAAGCGCAGGATTTTTTCCGTAGCAATCAAAACATCAAGGACGTCATTGCTGACAGTACCCTTTGTGCCATCAAGATAGACAACCGTAATCAGAGTTTTTTTCATCAGAACCCCACCTTTCACTGAAGCAAATCGTCCAAGGACTTTTGTTATTTAAGCGTTCCACCAAACACCCCCTGCTGTTTTGCGCATTACAGTTATCAACCCTGGAATTTGTTGGTATTTTAACTATCAATTATTCGAGCTGGTTGCGATTATAGCAACTTTTATACTTTTTCAGCAATCAACCTGTTTTCGCACCTTTTAACGTAACTTTTATTGTTTTTTAGCAAGTTCCAGTGTATGTTTGTCAACCGCAAACGGGATTGGTAATTCATTGCTTCAAGTACAGGGAGAATTGACATGTTTGGCTTAGGAACACAGGAACTACTGATTATTTTGGTTTTGGTCATGATCATTTTTGGAGCCGGAAAACTTCCCCAGGTTGGCGCTGCCTTGGGTAAAGGCCTACGTAACTTCAAAAAAGGTGTCAATGAAAGTGAAGAAGAGATAGAAGAAGGAACGGTTGAAGAAATTTCCGAAAAAAACGGCGACGATAAAAAAGACGCCTGATCGATTGATAATATACGATTAATGGGGGTTGGCTTAGATAGCAATCATCCCCTGTTATTGAACTCTGCAAGTTTCACCAATCTGGCTGTCCCCTGTTTGATTCATCAAACCTGTCATCTTTCCTGCTCAAGTTGCAGCATCCTGCCCATCAATTGTCAGCCCTTAGAGTCCCATGCTAGGATCATTTCAGCACTATAATATTTTACGGAGTATCTTAGATGAGCAAAGCACTTGGACTTATTTCCGGCGGCCTCGACAGCGGGCTCGCGGCAATGGCGTTGATGCGCCAGGGCATTGAAGTGACTGGCATCTCTTTTGTCACACCTTTCTTTGGTTCCGATAAAGCGAAAAAGTCTGCGGAGGCCATTGGTTATCCATTGATTATTGAGGATATTGGCGCTATCCATCTTGAGATGGTGAAAACCCCCCAGTATGGCTACGGCCGCAACATGAATCCCTGCATTGACTGTCACGCAATGATGTTCCGTCTCGCCGGGGAACGGATGGACAAAGATGGCTTTGATTTTCTCTTCTCTGGCGAAGTTCTGGGCCAACGCCCCAAAAGCCAGAACCCTAACGCGCTAAAGTCCGTGGCTAAACTCTCCGGTTTTGCCAACCGGGTCTTGCGACCACTCAGTGCCAAACTGCTACCGATTACACCGATGGAAGAATCGGGGATTGTTGACCGTGAACAGCTTCTGGATATACATGGCCGCTCGCGCAAACGCCAGCAAGCACTGGCAAAAGAGTGGGGCTATCTTGATTACCCCGAATCAGGCGGAGGCTGCCTGCTCACGGAAGAGGGTTTTTCAAACCAACTGCGCGATCTGTTGAGCCATGATCCTGAAGCAACTGTGGCTGACGTTGAATTACTCAAAACTGGTCGCCAATTCCGCCTGTCTTCGACGGCCAAGCTGGTTGTCGGTCGTCACAAAGCCGACAACGAGGCACTGCAACAGCTGGCCCAACCAGGGCAAATCAAATTTCATTGTCTTAACTTCAGAGGCCCCCTCGGGGTTTTTTGTGGTAAGCCAACACCTGCTGACGTGCATCTTGCTGCAGAAATTGTCGCAACCTATGGAAAAGGGAAAGATGAATCTACGGTTGAGGTCCTTTGCATGACAGACCAGGACCAATCAACCATAGTTGTCACACCGATGCCGCGAGAGCATTCCCAAAAACTACTTTTACGTTAAAGGCTTTATATAAAGCCAGTTGCTGCTCAACTAAAAAGCCCCGCAGGATCTCTCTCCGCGGGGCTTTTTAGTTACAATAGCTATAAAGCTATATGGGGGGCTGAATTACATCATGCCACCCATACCGCCCAT
>JAPHSA010000324.1 GCA_026193235.1 Deltaproteobacteria bacterium
AACACTCAGGCTTTTATCTCTTTAAAACAGGAAGAAAACGCCGCTCGTAAGAAAAAATATGGTTCTTCGGTTTATCTGCTGTGGGATTTGAATCTGGATGTCGGCCATAGCGTCCGTTCTGTGGCAGCATGTCTCCAAGAAGCAAAAGACAGCACGGTGAGAACGGCGCTTTTGGATGCTCGTATTATTGCTGGCAACCAGGAGGTGTTTCAGGCGTTTTCTCAAACTGTCACTGAGCATGTTCTCAACCATAACACTCAGGCTTTTATCTCTTTAAAACAGGAAGAAAACGCCGCTCGTAAGAAAAAATATGGTTCTTCGGTTTATCTGCTGGAACCTAATTTAAAAGAGGGTGAGGGGGGCTTGCGGGAGTTGCAGGATGCTCTCTGGATTGCCCGAGTTAAATTCAAAGCTTCAAGCCTGCGTGAATTGCTGATCAAGGGAGTCATTAACGAAAAGGACTTTGAGGATTATCTCAATGCTCAGGATTATTTATGGAGAATTCGTAATATTCTCCATTTTAAAGGCCAACGTAAATCTGATCAGTTGACCTTTGAATTACAGCAGCAGATTGCAGATTTCCTTGGTTTTAAGAAAAACCGAAAAGGCTCTGCTGTCGAGCAATTCATGCAGGAGTATTATTTACACGCCATACAGGTGGAGTATCTTGCTACAAAATTGATTGTCGATGCGACAAAGCAGTACAGCGCTCCACAAAATCAGCTGTTTAAGTTTCTTGCGCGGCGTAATCTTGGAGATGGTTTCTATATTATCCGCGGTGAATTGCGGGCTAAAGTCGATCAAAGATTAATAGAGGATCCGGCTTTGATGATGGTGGCCTTTGAGCTGTCACAACGGCATAACGTTGTCCTCTGTATCGAGTTGAAACAACTGATCAGGGAGCATTTACACTTAATCAATGACAAGGTTCGTCGCTCAAGGCGGATGACCGAATCATTTATGACGATTTTACGCCACCCGAAAAACATCGGGCGCACACTGCGTAAGATGCATCATCTGAAGTTCTTGAATGCTTTTCTTCCAGAGTTCAAAAATATTTATTGCAAAGTACAGTTTGACCTGTACCACATTTATACCGTTGATATTCATTCGATCTTTGCGGTTGAAAATATGGAGCAGCTCTGGGCCGGAGAACACGCCGAGACCCATCCGAGGTTAACTCAGGTTGCAAAAAATATAGAAAAGCCGGAGTTGCTCATTCTCGCGATTCTTTTTCATGATATCGGCAAGGGAAGCGGTAAGGACCATAGCCTCAGAGGCGCAGAAATGATGCCGACAGTCGCCCGACGTTTACGTCTGAATCGCGAAGATAGTCAGCGTTTAGAATTTCTGGTTCTGCATCATTTGAAAATGGCCCATATTTCACAGCGGCGCGATTTGCAGGATATGAAGATGATCGCCCAGTTCGCAGAGCTTATGGGGATGAGTGAAACCTTAAACATGCTCTATCTTCTGACCTTTGCTGATCTTAAAGCCGTTGGCCCAGATATCTGGACGGAATGGAAGGGCAATCTCCTCCGCGAGCTCTATGAAAAATCCTATGATGTCCTGGAGAAAAAAGATTTTTATTTGGAGCAACGTTCAGAGAAGGCGCGCAATCGTAAACGCAAAATTCGCCAGACCCTGTTGCAGGAATTTTCTGAAAAACAGGTTAATACAGCAATTAACAGCCTCAATACGCGCTACCTTATGAGCTATCGTTCTCGGGAAATCATTCCGCACCTCCGGTTAGCGTTGGGCCGCGGCAAAAAAACGCTCGCCCTACAGATCGAGCACATGACCGAGGCAGAATATACTGAAGTCACACTGGCAACGCTCGATAATCCAGGGCTTTTTTCTTTTATTGCTGGAGTTATGGCAGCGCACTCAATCAACATTCTTGGTGCTCAAATCCACACGCGGAAAACCGGTGCGGTACTCGATGTTCTTCAGGTAAACAGCCCGGTCGGTGGAATTGTCAACAAACCGCAAAAATGGAAGAAATTTGAAGCTGATCTGAGCGCCGTTATCGAGGGGCGCGTCCGAGTAGAAGACCTGATCCGCAAACGGAAGCAGCCAAGTTATCTTAAGACAACTCCCAAGCGTCCCCAACGGCCGAATTCCGTTGCCTTTGATAATGAGGTGTCTGATCGCTATACGGTTATTGATGTTTTTGCCCACGACAAGGTCGGCTTGCTTTACGACATTACCAGCACGCTAAATGAGTTGGGGCTGTATATTGTGGTGTCAAAGATTTCAACAAAAGTTGATCAGGCTGCCGATGTTTTTTATGTCAATGATATCTTTGGCCAGAAGGTCACTGAACCAGAAAGACTTCAGGAAATCCGCTCGACCTTATTGGAGCGCCTTGAATGAGTCTGCCTCTGGAACGTTGTCTGGATTATTTTCTCAATTTCATCGCAGTCGAAAAAGGCTTGGCCAATAACACTCTCAGTGCCTATAGTCACGATCTTATTAGCTATACGACTTTTCTCAAAGAACATGCAGATGTTGATGCCCCAAATGACTGCAGTCAGATTTATCTTCTGAGCTATCTGAGCCTGCTAAAAAAAAATAAACTGTCGGCACGGAGCCGGGCCCGTGCTTTAAGCGCGATCCGCAGTTTTCACCGCTTTTTACTGCAGGAAAATCATTCTCAGCATGATCCTTCCGTTTTAATTGAAACCCCGCGCACAATGCAGGGGTTGCCTAAACTGCTATCAATAAAAGATGTCGAACGATTGCTGGCCGCACCCGAGGGAGATTCTCCTCTCGCTCTGCGGGATCGGGCCATGCTCGAAGTTCTGTATGCTACAGGGATGCGGGTCTCTGAACTTGTCAGCTTGCAGCTTGGAGATTTAAAACTTGATATCGGCTGTTTAAACGCTTTCGGCAAGGGATCGAAACAGCGATTAATACCACTGGGAGAAGTGGCGCTTGAAATTCTGCGCGAATATTTGCAGAATGGGCGGTCGAAATTATTAAAAGAGCGGACCGCTGAAGAAGTGTTTTTGAATGTTCGTGGAACCAAAATGAGTCGCCAGGGTTTCTGGAAGAAATTAAAAGAACATGCTTTGAAGGCTGGGATTCAGCAGCGAATTTATCCACATATGCTGCGTCACTCTTTTGCTACACATCTCCTGGAGAACGGGGCCGATCTGCGGTCGGTTCAGACGATGCTGGGACATGCTGACATATCCACTACGCAGATTTATACCCATGTTGTTCAAGAGCGGTTGAAGCAGATTCATCAGCAATATCATCCGCGTGGATAACCAAAGGAGAAGGCAGAGAGAAGATGAAATATATTGTTTTACTGGGCGATGGAATGTCAGATGAGCCGATTGCGGAACTCGGTGACAAAACGCCACTTGAAGTTGCTAAGACTCCCAACATGGACCTTATGTGTCAATCTGGAATGATAGGTCTGGCAGCAACGGTTCCCGAAGGCTATCCGCCCGGCAGTGATGTCGCTAACCTGTCGGTCTTTGGCTACAACCCCGGTGATTGCTATACCGGGCGGGCACCCTTGGAGGCTGCGAGCATGGGCGTTAACCTTGCTCCTGAGGATGTCGCATTTCGACTTAATTTTATCTGGCTAGAAGCTCATTATGGCAAGCTCTATATGGGGGATTTTTCTGCTGGCCATATTTCGACCCCTGAAGCGAAGCTGTTGATTGAAACCTTTCAAGAAGAGCTTGGTGGTGAGGAGTTCGATTTTTTCCCTGGAGTTTCCTATCGCCATTTGCTGGTCTGGAGAAACGGTAAAGATAAACTGACATTTACCCCCCCGCATGATATTTCCACCTACAGTATAGAAGACCATTTGCCACAGGGTGATGGGGCTGATGTCTTACTTGACCTGACCAATTCTGCGCAAATGTTGCTGAATAACCATCCGGTTAATAACCAACGTGTCGCCGAAAGGAAATTGCCGGCAAACTCCGTCTGGTTCTGGGGGCATGGACGGAAACCGGTGATGGACACCTACCAGAAACGCTTTGGCTTAAGAGGATCCGTTATCTCAGCAGTCGATCTGATCAAAGGTATTGGAGTCAATGCCGGGCTGGATATTATTGAAGTGCCGGGAGCAACGGGCTACATCGATACAAATTACCTCGGTAAGGCTGAATATGCAATTGCATCTTTGAAAGACAAGGATTTTGTATATGTTCATGTTGAAGCCCCGGATGAGGCTTCCCATGGCGGTCTTTTGCAGGAAAAAATTAAAGCGATAGAAAGTTTTGATCGTGATGTTGTCGGAACGATATTAAATAGAGTAGAGGAAATTGGCGATTGCCGTATCCTGGTTACCCCGGATCATCCAACACCCGTAGAAAAGAGGACACATACCCCAGACCCTGTGCCGTTTATTCTGTTTGATTCACGCCAAAACATGCATTCTTCTGCCGCCGCTTATTCAGAGGCGGAAGCTAAACGTTCCGGTGAATTAATCCCGGGACATGAATTGCTTCCCCTGTTACTGAACAGTTAAGGACATCCTTTACCGTGGCTCAGGTTAAGTTTGTCAAACTCGAAAGGCAGGAAAAGCTACAGCAACTCTGTCGATTGGCAGATCACTTTTTTCAACAGGGACAGCGCGTCCTGTTGAAACTTCAGGATGAAAACCAGGCTGTTTCCTTGGATCGTTTTCTCTGGACTTGTGATAAGGGTAGTTTTTTGCCCCATGCTTTTGATAATGGTTCAGTCGAGTGTTTTCAAGAACCGATTGTTATTACCACCCAGGAGACCAATCCAAACGGTTCTTCTGTCCTGATCCTTGGTGCCCCCTGTTCCGTTGGTTTTTTGTCTCAATTCGAAATCATCATTGATTTTGCTGAAACCTATGATCCCGTATTGACAGAAAAATCAAGAGACCGGTTTCGTTTCTACCGTGACCAGGGTTTTAATCCAGCAATGTATTGATTCACCTGAAGCTCTTACGTTTCATTTTTCCTTAGAAAGTCCGGAGTTTATTTTGGCTTGCGAAAAACTAGCTGTCGTTCTCGTTGAACCACAGGGTGCTCTGAACATCGGCTCTGTCTGTCGGGCCATGCTTAATTTCGGCATTGATGAGTTACGCTTGGTCAACCCCCAGGTTGACCACCTCTCACGCGACGCGCGCTTGATGGCCGTTAAAGCAGCTTCAGTCCTTGAAAGTGCAAAGACTTATACCTGTCTTGAAGCTGCTCTTGCTGATTGCGCATTGAGCTTTGGGACAACGCGTCGTTTTGGGCGTTATCGTGAGGACTTAATGCATCCGGATGAAGCTGCTCGTTCACTTTTGCCAATTGCACAGCATGGTCAGGTTGCTCTCGTCTTTGGCCGCGAAGATAAGGGCTTGCTGACTGCTGAGCTTGATCTTTGCCAGCACTTTATTACGATTCCAACGAATGAAGAGTTGCCCTCAATGAATCTTGCTCAGGCTGTTGTAGTGTGTCTATATGAGGTGAAAAAGGTCAGAGGAGAACTCGTCGGGCAAGAACACGGGCGTAAAAAATTAGCCGATAATGCAGAATTAGAAGCACTCTACCAGCACATGCGCCAATCGCTTGTTCACATCGGTTACCTTGATTCGCAGAACCCTGATCATATTTTAAGGAGTTTCCGCCGCATTTTTGGACGTTCTGGCCTGAATTCAAGGGAGGTCAGTATCCTCCGTGGTCTCTTCAACCAAATCGACCTCTTTTCCGGTCAGAAACTCACTCGTAAACAGATCCGCGAAGATAATGCCTGAGTGTTATAAAACCCTGACGTTGGCCGATGGTATAGAGGTTAAATTTTACGATCAGAGTAATCGCTACTTTGGGGATTTTCATAAAATCAGAATTCTCGTCATCGCCAAAATCCCCATCGATAAAAAGGCACTGCAGGAAGATTTAAAGTTGTTGCTCGACTCCTCCACTGATGTCCTGATCTATGAAACAACGTTGGTGCGCATGGCGGTACCGTCGGATCAGCTCAATAAGGTGCGTGAATCTCTCGCCCTGGATTTTCTTGACAACAGTAGTCGCTATCTCAGTAAAAAAAGCTTTGTCGAACGTTTTTTACGAAAAAAACTGACAATGGATAAACGTAAACTCGGCTATAACGGCTCTTTATAGAATTTAATGCTTGCCTTTTGAACATACGAATGTTATCAAGTCTAAGTTTGATGTAGCAATTTGAAAGTGAGCCCAGCGGCTCGCTTTTTTTATTATCTAAAATTGACTTGTTACTATAAATGTCCATAGACGAGAGGTTGCGATGGCGCAACTCACGGAACAAATTGCAGAGCTCGTTCAACCGATCATTACTGATCTGGGTTTCGAACTGGTGGATATTGAGTATCAACGTGAACAACGTGGCTGGACTCTGAGGTTTTTTCTGGATAAGCCGGGTGGTATAAATCTTGATGAGTGCGCGCTTGCCAGTCGTGAGATCAGCACTCTTCTCGATGTTGAAGATATTATCTCCACGGCTTACAGTCTGGAAGTTTCGTCACCGGGGTTAGAGCGCCCGCTCAAAAAAATCGCTGATTTTGAGCGTTTTACTGGGGAGCTTGCAAAAATAAAGACCCTTGAAGCCATAGATCCGGATCAAAGTGGGAAGCGACGTAAGACCTTTACTGGGATTTTATCAGGTACAGAAGCTAATAATATTCTGATAGAAACACAGGATAAGCAGCCCGTTAAACTAAAGATCTCTCTGGATCAGATAGATAAAGCAAATTTACAATTTGAGTTTTAAATTGCGGAACAGTTGGAAATAGATCACAGGCCATAGAGAAGGCCAATACTATTTAAAGGGGTGAGGCAAGATGATTGGTAACCTCAATCACATTATTGATCAGGTCGTTAAAGATAAAGGCATTGACCGTGATGTGCTGGTAGAAGCGCTCGAATCAGCAGTTCTTTCTGCAGCTAATAAGAAATTCAGAAACACTCGTGATTTAGAAGCTCATTTTAATGGTGAGATTGGCGAGGTGGAAGTTTTCGAATTTGTTACGGTCGTCGATGAAGTTGTCGATTCCTACAAAGAAATTGATATTGATGAGGCAAAGGAAGTTGATCCTGATGTTGAGGTCGGTGATTCCCTCGGAATGATGCTTGAGGCTGGAAGTTTCAGTCGTATCGCGGCGCAGACTGCGAAACAGGTTATTATCCAGAAGGTTCGCGAAGCTGAGCGAGAAGGTGTTTACAAGGAATTTAAAGATCGCGTTGGTGAAGTGGTGAACGGCATCGTCCGCCGCTATGAGCGTGGCGACCTGATTGTAGATTTAGGTCGGGCTGAAGCTCTGCTGCCTAACCGTGAACAGGTACCACGTGAAAATTATCGTCAGTCTGATCGGGTAAGAGCTTATATCTCTGAAGTTAAAATGTCGGCCAAGGGGCCGCAAATTATATTATCGCGTACTCATCCAGGCCTGTTGATCTCATTGTTCAGCTCTGAGGTTCCCGAAATTGCCGAGGGTATCGTAGAGATTATGGCCGCAGTCAGAGAGCCGGGAAGTCGTGCTAAAATTGCTGTCGTATCCCACGATGTTGATGTCGATCCTGTCGGCGCCTGTGTTGGTATGCGTGGTTCCAGGGTTCAAAATGTCGTTACAGAATTGCGTGGTGAGCGGGTTGACATTATCCCCTGGACTCCAGACCCAGCGCGTTTTGCCTGTGCCGCTCTCGCACCAGCTGAGGTTTCCAGGGTTTATATCGATGATGAGGGGCAGACGATGGAGATTATTGTCCCCGATGATCAGCTGTCTTTAGCTATCGGCAAAAAAGGGCAGAATGTTCGCCTGGCCGCAAAACTGATCGGCTGGCGGATTGATATCAAGAGTGAGACCCGTGCGCAGGAAGAAGAACAGGAAGAGACCAGCGAAGACGTAGTGACTGAAGACGTAGTGACTGAAGACGTAGTGACTGAAGACGTAGTGACTGAAGACGTAGTGACTGAAGATGTAGTCGAAGAGTCATCCGTTACTGGAGAAAATGCTGCTGATGCAGTAGTAGCATCGGATGAAGATGCGGGCGCAAATACAGAGTCCTCTGAAAAGACAAAAGACTGAGGTTTGAATTAAGTAGATGTGTTCTGAAAGAAATGGACCAGTACGCACCTGTATTGCTTGTCGTCAAGCCGCTGATAAATCAGAGTTAGTACGCTATGTTTTGTCTCCCCTGGGTGAGCTCATTGTCGATTACCGACAACGTCTTCCTGGGAGAGGAACCTACACATGTTTTAAACAGCAGTGTTTGCTGGATGCGGTAAAAAGAAAGGCGTTTCAAAGGGCCTTTCGTAAAGATGGTGAGATTGTTGGCAGCACGACTTTACAAAGTCAGTTATTAGAGGCTGTCGAACAAAAAATTCTCAACCTGCTTGGGATGGCACGTAAATCCGGACAGATAGTATCCGGAACGCAGGCTGTCCTAGAAACATTGAAAAGAAAGCCACTACCGAAGTTGATTGTTATCTCTGAAGATATCTCAATCGCTATCGGTGATAAAATTAGCAAGTTAGCAGAAAAAAAGAATGTTGACTGTGCCCAACTCTTCAATAAGTTAAGTCTTGGGCACATGCTGGGTAAGGAAGAACGCAGCGCCATTGCCGTGGAAGCCGGAAGTCTGGCTAAACGGTTGACGCATGAACTGCATAGATACGAGCAACTGGTAAGGGAGATTTGATGGGTAAGGTCAGAGTATACGAACTCGCTAAAAAAATGGGTCTCGAAAATAAAGAGCTACTGGAAAAATTAGCCGGAGCAGGGATTGAGGTATCATCGCACTCAAGTTCACTCAGTGAAGAAGATGTCCAGAGATTCGAGACTTTCACTAATCCCCCCGAAGAAAAAATTGAAGAAGCCCGGATTAATCCTGGCCTTATCAGGCGGAGAAGAACAGTAGTTCAGAAGCCAGTGGAGGAAATTCCTCAGGTTGAGGAGACTCCAGTTGCCACCGAGGCCGCTGCTGAAGCTGTTGCTGGTTCCGCAACAGATACCGAAGAGCGGCCCTCCGTCGCTGCCCCGGCAGAAACCGTTGTCGAGACGGATAAGCTGGAGCCAGAAATCATTGAGCCCGCCGCTGAAGTAGAGGCAAGTGAAGCGGTTGCAGTTGCAGTCAAAGAACCAGCTGCAGAACATCCCTCTAAAGCGAAAGAAGAGACTGCTCCGACAGCTGCAGTCGAAAAAGCCCCCAAAGTCAAATCGCCCGTAGTTGAAAAAGCAACAGGTGATCGGGCAAAAATTCTTGGTCGCGTCGAACTTCCTCAGCCCAAACCGGCAGCAAAGAGGCCGTCTCGTAGTGGTGATCGCCCAGAAAGAGGTGCTCGGCCTGCCCGTCCGGTTAAACCAGCGACAGCACCTGCGCCGGGACGTGGCCGTAAGCCTGCCGCTGCAGCCCCTGTTGCTCCAATGGAACAGCCTCTGCCGGAAAAAGAAGGACGTAATAAAAAGCGCAAAAAAGGCCGTCGTGCTGATGGTGAGAGTAATGAACAGGATGGTCGCGTATCACGCAGGGGCAGGCGGGTTGAAGTCTTTGAGCCAAATCGCGCCGGTGGTAAGAAAAAACGTGGTGGGAAACAGTCTAAACTGAGTAAGCAGACTGAGGTGACCATCAGCAAAGCGATTAAACGTATTATCCGCATCAGTGATTCCATAACCGTCGGGGAACTGGCAAAAAGGATGGGGGTTAAAGCGAAAGAACTGATTGCCGAGTTGATGCGTCAAGGCACTATGGTGACGATTAATCATCCCCTTGATTTTGAGTCAGCATCGATTCTGGCTTCTGAGTTTAATTATGAGGTCGAAAATGTTGCCTTTGACGAAGAAACGATTCTTGCAGTAGAACTACCGGCGAAAGATCAAGAAGATAGCGTTGAAGATCTTGAAATCCGGCCTCCTGTGGTCACCATTATGGGCCACGTTGACCACGGTAAAACCAGCTTGCTCGATGCAATTCGTGAAGCAAATGTCACAGAGGGCGAAGCTGGAGGGATTACCCAGCATATTGGTGCTTATGACGTTGACCTGGACGGTAAAAAAATAACTTTCCTCGATACCCCGGGGCATGAAGCTTTTACTGCCATGCGGGCTCGCGGTGCTGGAGTGACCGATATTGTTATCCTGGTTGTTGCTGCTGATGATGGCGTTATGCCGCAAACCAAGGAAGCAATTAACCACTCCAAGGCCGCAGGCGTACCCATCATTATCGCCGTCAATAAAATAGATAAGCCGGATTCCAACCCTGATAAGGTGAAGCAGGAATTGACAGAATATGAACTGATCCCTGAAGAATGGGGCGGTGACACAATTTTTGTTGAGGTTTCAGCCAAGCAACATACTAATCTTGATACGCTGCTGGAAATGGTTCTCCTCCAAGCCGAAGTGCTTGAGCTGAAGGCAAATCCGAATAAGCGTGCCAAAGGGTCTATTGTTGAGGCACGACTCGACAAAGGTCGCGGCCCGATTGCTACCGTTCTCGTTCAGGATGGAACCCTGAAAATTGGTGATGCTATTGTTGCGGGGCGACATTTTGGCCGAGTCCGTACAATGGTCACCGCTTCTGGCTCTCTCGTTAAGGAAGCCGGGCCTTCTTTCCCGGTTGAGGTAACTGGGCTTGGTGGTGTTCCTGATGCAGGCGAAACCTTCCATGCTGTAGAAAGTGAAAAAGCCGCCAAGGAAGTGGCCCAACATCGGCAGTCTAAACAACGTGAAATTGATCTTGCAAAGAGCAGCAAGGTGTCCCTGGAACAGCTGTTTGCAAAAATGCAGGAAGGTGTTGTTGAAGAGCTGGCTGTCATCATCAAGGCTGATGTTCAGGGCTCGGTTGAAGCTGTCCGCGATGCTTTGGAGAAACTGTCGACGGATTCCTGCCGACTGAGCGTTATTCATACCGGCGTCGGCGGCGTCTCTGAAAGTGATGTCACTTTGGCAACGGCTTCTAACGCGATTGTTCTTGGTTTTAATGTTCGGCCTGAAACCAAAGCTAAAGTTCTGGCCGAGTCTGAAAAAGTCGACATTCGTCTCTACAGTGTCATATATGACGCGGTGAATGATATTCGAGATGCAATGGAAGGCCTGTTGGCACCGACACTGAAAGAAAAAGAGCTGGGTCGGATTGAAGTTCGTGAAACCTTCCATGTCTCGCGCGTCGGAACCATTGCTGGCTGTTACGTTCTGGATGGTAAAATTGTCCGCAACGCCCAGACCCGTCTGGTCCGCGATAATGTCGTTATCTGGGAGGGTAAATTGAGCTCGCTCAAGCGCTTTAAAGATGACGTCAAGGAAGTCAACAGCGGCTATGAATGTGGCATTGGTCTGGAAAATTATAACGATATCAAGACCGGAGACATCATCGAAGCCTTTGAAATGGAATCAATAAAAACCATACTTTAAGCTTGAGTGAGTAACATCAATGGTTGTTGGAGTGATGCGTATTGATATCCGCCTTTTTGAAGTGCACTCCTTAAAACAAAAACGTTCACAGATAAGCCGGTTACTGAATCGTTTACGCGCCAAATTTCCAGTCTCAATTGCAGAGGTTGGTCTTCAGGACCTGCACCAGAGATCACTTCTGGGAGCCAGTATCTGTGCTGGGAATGAACAGCTGGTTCAGTCTGTGTTTAAAAATCTGGAAAAAGAAATATATTCTGCCGGGTTGGTAGAAATTATTGATCTGGACATAGAGTATTTACATTACGGAGAAGATATTCGTTGAGCGGTTTTCGACCAGAAAAAGTAGGCGAGCAAATCCACAAAGAAGTGACCCGCCTGTTAATGTATAACATCAAAGATCCACGCGTAACTCCCGTTATTATCACGGGAGTTAAAGTTTCACGGGATATTGGTAGTGCAAGAATCTATTTCAGCGTCTCCGATGAAGCGACTGAAAGAAAAGAGGCAGAACGTGGATTAAAAAGTGCTGCTGCTTATATCCGTCGTGAGTTAGGGCAGGTCATGCGTCTGCGCTTCATCCCGGAAATAAGATTTGAATATGATGATTCGATTGGTTACGGACAAAAAATCGACGCTCTCTTGCGTCAGGTTCAGGATGATTTGAATGATAGTTCAGCAGATTGTTGAACAGATAGAAAAGAATCAACGTTTTCTTGTGGTTGCTCATGAGAATCCGGATGGAGATGCAATAGGTTCAACTTTGGGTCTCGCTCTCGCTTTAAAAGCGATGGGGAAAGAAGTAACAGCCTTTAACGCTGATACTGTGCCAGAGACCATGACCTTCCTGCCTGAGAGTGAAATCTTTTGTCATCAACTCGCTGAAACCGAAATGTACGATGTTGCCTTTGTGCTGGATGCCGGGGACGTTGAGCGCTCGGGATTGCCGCTACGTCAGCGCTGTCGAATCCTGATTAATATTGATCATCATCCTTATTCAACCTTTGGTGATATCTGTTATGTTGACACCTCAGCAAGTGCAACGGCAATCCTGATCTATCGAATATTGAATGCCTGCCAATTTCAATTAAACCTTAATATCGCCAAAGCGCTGTATCTGGCTATTCTTGCTGATACCGGTTCCTTCCGCTATTCGAGTGTCAATGAAGAAACCTTTACTGTTGCAGGGCAATTGATTGGCCTTGGAGTTGACCCCTGGGAAATGGCCAGCAACCTTTACGAAAGTTATGCGCCGGAACGGATGCGTCTGCTCGGCTACATTCTGCCGACGCTCGAAATCTCAGACTGCGGTCGTTACGCGTCGGTGGCCATGTCTCAGGAGATGCTTGTGCAAGCCGGGGCAACAGAAGAGCACGCGGAGGGTTTTGTGAATTACCCGCGAGCTATTCGTGGCGTTGAAGTTGCTCTGTTCTTTAATCAATTTTCAAAAGACCATTATAAGGTCAGTTTCCGTTCCCGCGGGACCATTGATGTCGGCAGTTTGGCCCGCCAGCTTGGTGGCGGTGGTCACCATAATGCTGCCGGTGCCAAAATCAAAGGGTCTCTGGGGTTCGCAAGAAGCCTTGTTGCCCAACACCTTGACCAACTGTTCAGCTGATTTACGTGCACGGACTCCTCCTTATCGACAAACCTCCCGGAATGACGTCACATGATGTTGTTCGCCAGATAAGACGCCTTTATCGCATCCGCAAAGTTGGCCATGCAGGGACTCTCGATCCCATAGCCACTGGTGTTTTGCCTGTCGCTGTTGGCGACGGCACAAAAATTCTCCAATTCCTGCTCGCTGAAAACAAAAGCTATCGAGCCACTTTTGAACTCGGGACCACGACGGATACTCTTGACGTGGAAGGGCAGATACTTCTGCAGCGCCCGGTACCAGAGTTTTTAACGTCCGAGCTTGAATCGGTGTGTCATGGTTTTAGAGGCACTACAGAACAATTACCCCCCATGTTTTCAGCACTCAAGAAAAATGGTGTGCCGCTTTATAAGTTGGCAAGGCAGGGTAAAGAGGTCGAACGTGAAACTCGAAAAATCCACATATCCCGCCTGGAGATTCTCAGTGCGCAGTCGGGCAGCATTACTATTGAGGTCGATTGCAGCAAAGGGACATATATCCGTTCGCTGGTCAGCGATATCGGCGAGGCTCTTGGCTGCGGAGCACATTTGACTGCTTTATGCCGTTTGTCGAGCGCTGGTTTTTCCCTGGATGAATGCCATCGCCTGGAGGATTTACAGGCGCTGGATGATCCCTCATCAGCGTTGATCTCCCTGAGCGACGCGTTGCGAAATTATCCTCTTGCCGGTTTGACTCGTCCGGCGGTCGACGCAATAAAATTTGGCATACCACCATTGTTATCGCAGACTTGTGGGGATGGGCCCCTTGCCAGTGGTGACTTGGTTCGCTTGCATGACAACGAACAGCTCGTCGCTGTGGCACGTTTTGCACCGGAACGGGTAAAAGAACAACGGGGCGATTTTGAACTGATTCGCGTCTTTGTAAGTCATTAAAAAAAGATAGTTTAATCTTTACACAAGAGTTTGACCTGTGGTAGAAATCGCAGCCTATAGTTTATACTGACAACAGCCACGCCACTGGCTTTATTGAACTAAAAAAGGAGAACAGAGTGCTCGGCACAGAACGCAAACAGGAAATCATTGATGAATTTAAGCGCCATGAAGGAGATACCGGCTCCCCTGAAGTACAGATTGCACTTCTAACAGAGCGGATTACTTATCTCACAAGTCATTTTAAAACTCACAAAAAAGACCATCATTCGCGACGAGGGTTGCTGAAAATGGTCGGCCAACGCCGCAGATTGCTTGATTATCTCATCAAGCAGGATGTTGAGCGTTACAGGGCGATAATTAAGTCTCTCGGTCTCCGTCGTTAAAAAAGAGCAGCATGTTCTGAGTAGAGCATGCTGCTTTTATCTTTGAGTCCAAAAGCTGGGGAGGCTGTCCGGAGAGAATGTCCGAATTTTTTGGCGGATATTGTCTCAGGCCATCCTCCTGTAGCAGTTATTAACAGGCTGGGTCCAGAGGACTGGAACCCATATAAAAGGAGTTGTTTCTATGGCCTATCATAAGGTAGAAGTTGAATTCAATGGTCAGCCCCTGACTATTGAAACCGGTAAAGTCGCCCGTCAAGCTGACGGCGCTGTCGTTGTCACTTATGGCGAAACAAAGGTTCTCTGTACCGTTGTTTCAGCCAGATCTATGCGTTCAGGTCAGGATTTCTTTCCGCTGACCGTTAACTACGCTGAAAAATTTTATGCCGCAGGTAAAATTCCCGGTTCTTTCTTTCGTCGCGAACGTGGCTCTACAGAACGCGAAACTCTGATTTGCCGCCTGATTGACCGCCCGATGCGCCCGCTCTTCCCCAAGGGGTACATGTTTGAAACTCAGATTATGCCCTCAGTTATTTCTGCTGATCTGGTCAATGATCCTGATACGTTAGCCATGGTCGCCGCTTCGGCTTCAGTTGCCGTTTCTGACATTCCTTTTGAAGGTCCAATTGCTGCCGTACGGGTTGCTCGTGTTGATGGTCAGTTGATCGCGAATCCTACCAACGAGCAGATCAAGCAGAGTGATGTTGATATTATCATCTCCGGTTCAAAAGATGCCGTAATGATGGTTGAGGGTGAATCAAACTTTCTCTCAGAAGTGGATATGCTTGAAGCAATCTTCTTCGGTCATGCAGCGCTTCAGCCATTGATCAATATCCAGGAAGAACTCGCAAAACTGGTCGGTAAGCAAAAACGTGAATTTGAAGTTCCACAAGTTGACGCGGAATTGGTTGCCAAAGTTACTGAACTGGCGGAACCAAAAGTTGTTGAGGCGGTTAAAATCCAGAGCAAACAGGACCGTTATTCCACACTGGCAGACATCCGTGCTGAAGTGAAGGCAGAACTGGCTGAAACTTATGCAGAACGCGAAGGGGAAATCTCTGCAGCTTTGGGCTCGGTTGAAAAGAAAGTTGTTCGCCGTATGGTCACAAAAGACCGGATTCGTATCGACGGCCGTGATATGGCGACCATCCGACCAATCAGTTGTGAAGTTGGTGTTCTCCCGCGGGCTCATGGCAGTGCCCTGTTTACCCGTGGTGAAACTCAGGCCCTGGTTGCGGCCACACTGGGAACTGGCGTCGATGAGCAGCGGATGGATAACGTTCAGGGGATGGATTTCAAAAAATTCATGCTGCACTACAACTTTCCACCATTCTGTGTTGGTGAAACAAGTATGCGCCTGTTCCCGGGGCGCCGTGAAATTGGTCATGGGATGTTAGCTGAACGTAGTGCCGCTCAGGTTCTGCCTAAGCATGAAGACTTTCCTTACACAATCCGTGTGGTTTCCGACATTCTTGAATCTAACGGATCTTCCTCAATGGCCTCGGTCTGCGGTGCATCGCTTTCGCTGATGGATGCTGGCGTGCCTATTTCTGAAGCTATTGCTGGAATTGCCATGGGACTGATTAAAGAGGGCGATGATGTCGCTGTTCTGTCAGACATTTTGGGTGATGAAGATCATCTTGGTGACATGGATTTTAAAGTGACCGGTTCCGCCAGAGGCATCACTGCTTTGCAGATGGATATCAAGATCACTGGTGTTACCAAAGAGATTATGCAACAGGCCCTTGAGCAAGCACGTGAAGGTCGGATTCATATTCTCGGTGAAATGGCCAAAGCGCTTGACGCACCACGTGCTGAGTTATCTGAACACGCACCGCAAATAACCAGTATCAAGGTAAAACCGGACCAGGTGAGAACCGTTATTGGCTCTGGTGGCAAAAACGTTCGGGGCATCATTGATGCGACCGGTTGTGCGATTGACATTGAGGATGATGGAACAATTAAGATTGCTTCCTCGGATGGGCTGGCCGCTAAACAGGCAATTCAGATGATCCGTGATCTTACTCAAGAGCCTGAAGTAGACAAACTCTATATGGGAACTGTGAAAAAGATTATGGAGTTTGGCGCCTTTGTAGAAATTTACCCCGGCACTGACGGCCTGGTTCACGTTTCAGAATTGGCTCAAGAACGTGTTCGTAACGTTACTGACGTTCTCAATGAAGGTGATCAGGTCCTGGTGAAATGTATTGGCGTTGACCGTCAGGGGAAAATCAAACTCTCACGCAAAGCCGCTATCGGGATGAAGTTACCAGAAGTAAATTAATCTTAGGCACTGTTCTGTCATTGACGGAACGCTAAAATACGGGCCGGTGGAAACTCAATTTTCACCGGCCTTTTCAATGAGATATGTCATGTTGAAACCAAAAATTGAAATCATAAAACTTCATCCTGATGCTATGATTCCGCGCTACATGACGGATTTAGCTGCCGGAATGGACATTTGCGCACTTCCCGAGAAACCTCTGCGCCTGAAGCCGGGAGAGCGTTCCCTGGTTTCAACCGGACTGGCTGTCGCAATTCCAGAAGGCTATGAAATCCAGGTTCGTCCGCGTTCCGGACTGGCGATTAAACAGGGCATAGCCCTGGTCAACTCGCCGGGCACAATTGATGCCGATTACCGTGGCGAAATCGGTATTATTCTGATTAATCACGGTCAGGAGGTTTTTGACATCAACCCCGGCGACCGCATTGCTCAACTGATTGTGGCTCCGGTTTGTCAAGCTGAACTGGTTGAAGTGACAGAGCTAAGTGAAACTGACCGTGGGACTGGTGGCTTCGGTCACACTGGAAACAACATTTAGCTCATGAAAAAAACTGATCCCGTAAATTTACTTGATTTTCCCTGTCATTACCAATTCAAAGCGGTTGGTTTAGCGGGTGAGGATTTTAGCCGGGGTATATTTTCCGCAATCTCCAAGCATGTTGATGTCTCCCGGGATGCCGTCCGCAGTCGTCCCAGTGGGAAAGGAAATTATCAGGCTGTTTCCGTTCTTGTGACCCTGTACAGCTATCAACAACTGACTGCTATCTATGCTGAAATGCGACAGGTTCGAGACCTGAAAATGTTGCTATAAATTAGCAGGATGGTTAATATTCGTAAGTCTTTCATCTGATCTGGGAGCTATTGCATGTTTATCTCCATCAACCCCGTAAATCCTCAACCCCGTTTGATCAGCCAGATTGTGAAATGCCTTCAGCAGGGTGGGGTTATCGTTTATCCAACAGATACAACCTACGGCATCGGTTGCGATATTTTTAATCGCAAAGGCGTTAAAAAGATTTTCCAGATCAAACAACGTGAAAGTAAAAAGCCCTTTTCTTTCATCTGTACTGACCTTGCGGAAATTTCTAACTATGCCCAGGTCAGCAACTTCGCTTTTAAGATTATGAAACGCCATCTTCCCGGTCCCTTTACCTTTGTTCTGGAAGCGACAAAAATCGTTCCTGATTCCTTGAGTACTAAGCAGAAAACAGTGGGCTTGCGTATTCCCGACAATGCTATATGCCACGCAATTGTGAAAGAACTTGGACATCCGCTTGTTACAACCAGCGCTAATGTCAGCGGCGAAGTCACCCCGCAGGACCCCCGCGATATCGATGAGCGTCTGGGGCGTTTGGTCGACTTTGTCATTGATGGCGGAATTTCCATGGACGAAGCCTCAACGGTCATCAGTTTGCTGGATGACAATATTGAGGTCATCCGTCAGGGCAGTGGTGATACTTCCTGGATTGAGTAGTGCTCTCATCTATAAATTGCTTCGAACCATTCAGGCGGACCTGTTTGAATGGTTTTTTTGTGTCCAGCAAAAGAATTGGCGGCGCGCTTGATTTATGCCCCCTTAAAAGGAAACAATGAGAGTACATATTTCAGTGTGAGGACTATGAAAGGGGCTGCTATGAGCGTTGACCTGTTCCCGGAGTTTGGTTCCAGCTGCCGGTCGTTATTAAAAAAGCATCTGACAAAAAAAATCTTTGCTGAATTAAAGAACAGAGTGACTGCAAATGGGTATTCTTTTTCTCAGGCGATTCAATCAGGGGTTGCAAATCAGGACAGCAGTATCGGCGTCTATGCCGGTGACGCAGAATCTTACCGCCTTTTCGCCGGGCTTTTCGACCCGATAATCGATGAGTATCATGGATTCAAACAGAAGGATCAGCATCGCAGCAATTTGAATCCAAACGACCTGCAGGCTGTGAACCCCGATCCCGAAGGAAAATTTGTTATTTCAACCAGAATTCGTGTCGGCCGCAATCTCGCCGGCATGCCCTTGGGGCCAGCGGTTACCAAAGAGCAACGTAATCAGATCGAACAGCGCATCGTGAAAGCCCTGGACTGTTTGCCTGATGATTTGTCCGGAATCTATTATCCTTTGCTTGGTCTGAATGAAGCCGATCATCAACGCCTGATAGCGGATCACTTCCTCTTTAAGGCCGGAGACCGTTTTCTTGAAGCAGCCGGCCTCAATCGTGACTGGCCCGAAGGGCGGGGCATTTTCCATAATACGGACAAAACCTTTCTTGTCTGGGTCAACGAAGAAGATCAGCTGCGAATTATTTCGATGCAGCAGGGTGGGGATCTGCACGCTGTTTTTACTCGATTGACGGCGGCGGTGAAAGTAATTGAACAGAAGGTACCATTTCTGTTTGATGAACATCTTGGCTATTTGACCAGTTGCCCGACCAATTTAGGGACGGCAATGCGAGCCAGTGTCCACATCTGTTTACCCAACCTGGCTACAAATATGGAAACCTTTAAGAAGTTGACAGACCGGCATCATTTGCAGATACGTGGTATCGATGGTGAACACTCGGAAAGCAAGGGAGGGGTTTTCGATATCAGCAATCGCCGACGCCTGGGTGTTTCCGAAGTCGAATGTGTCCAGGATCTCTATGATGGCGTTGTGGCCCTGATTCAGGCTGAACAGGAATTATGAGATGTTGTGGTTTATGGCTGAAAAGCCCGGTTGCATTGACAACCGGGCTTTCTGCCGTTAAGTGAAAGTCAATTTTCTCTCAAGATCCATGGAATTGGAAACCCGTTTCGCTTCGCGCACTGAGATCTGTCCTTTTTTACAGAGTTGAATCAGGTGCTGATCCATCGACTGCATCTGATACTGGGCACTGCCCTTTTCGATGTGTCCTTCGATCTCATCAAGGTTGCCATCGCGGATACAGGCCTGGATCGTTGTCGTTGTGCGCATGACCTCAACAACGGGGATGATGTTCTCTCCACTTTTATCTTCCACCAGACGTAAAGAGACCGTTGCCACCAGGATATCGGCCAGGCGCTGGCGCACAATTTCTTGAGAGTCCGGCGGAAAGTGGCCGATAATTCGATTAATTGTGGACGAGGCATTCTGTGTGTGCAACGTCGAAAAGACCAGGTGCCCGGTTTCTGAAGCCTTAATACAGGCATCAATAGTTTCCAAGTCACGGAGTTCTCCGACCATAATGACATCGGGATCCATTCTTAAAGAGGCTTTCAGCGCAGAACTGAAATCCTCAGTGTCAATACCGACTTCACGTTGAATGATGCAGCTTTTCTGTGACTGGAATAGAAACTCAATCGGATCCTCGATGGTAATAATATTGAACGCATATTTTTCGTTCATATAATTGATCATCGATGCGAGAGTTGTCGATTTACCGTTGCCTGTTGGTCCCGTAACCAGAACAAGTCCATTTGGGGCCTTGACGATTTCAGCCAGCACGGCAGGAAGTTTTAGCTCTTTAAAGTCTCCAATTTCTGGAGGAATAACCCGCATGACAATACCGATATTCCCTCTTTGTTTGAAAATACTGACCCGAAAGCGTCCGCTGTTCGGCAAAGAATAGGATGCATCAAATTCACTGAATCCTACAGGAAGTTCACGCTGATTGCTGGCCATGATGGTTTTTGCAATAAACTCCGTGTCCTGGGGTTTTAAACTTGCCAGCTTGGAACGGAGTAATTGGCCATGAGCCCTGAAAAATGGCGGGTTATCGACTTCAAAATGAACATCGGACACCCGCTTGGCAAAGGCAATTTCCAGGATTTGATTGAGTGTTTTGCTATCCATATGTGACCCCTAATGTCTCACTTCCGGTTGGCCGGCTTGATTCAATTGCTTACGGAATAAAGCATTTTCCATTGCGATTCCAGCCTGACCAACAAAAAATTCAAGAAAATCGAGAGAAACCTGTGCGGCCTGTTTTTGACCAAAATCAGCGTAGGTGATCGTAATTGTTCGATCGTTACTCTTGAGCGGGAGTAGTAAGTAGGTGGTATCGACCGGAGCCCCGATTTCCGGGTAGAGCAGATCAGTCAGTGTCCCATCATCAGTTTTGCCAAAAAAAACTTCGCCTGACTGGATCACTTCTTTAAACTTTGAATCTTTGCGCAGGGGGATACGAAATTTCATCGGGACACCAGGCCCGTCAGTTCTATCCGCAATAATTCCTACACTCCGCTCCGCTATCAGATCGGACTTGTCAACAATTAAGGTGACGGCGCGCTCAAAAATTTCACTGACAAACTGCAGGACAAGCAACGAAATATCCGGTGCTTTTCTCAACAACCGCAGGCCGGAGAGACTGTTTCTTAATTTAGCAAACTGCTGACGGCGCTCTTCATTGAAGCAACCACGGATGTAGGCTTGAAAACTATTGAGGAAGTTAATCATATCCTCAGCAAAGGTCTCTGCCCGTTCGGCAAAATAAGGCATGGGGAAGACTGCTCTGACCCCGTCATTTAGCGATTGAAGTGAAAAAGTAAAGTCAAGTGGAGAGGCCAGTTGAAGGATTGAAATGTGAGGATACTGGGCCATTTTGAGAGAACGGATATCAACAATTGCGTCTTTACTGAAATCCTCAACATCCGGGTTGGGTGCTCCGAAAACAAGAATAGGCTCAAGATATTTATAGAGTGCTCTGTCAATCAGGTTGTCGAGTTCATGACGATTGGCGGTGACAAAAACCAGAATGCCTTCTTTTTTACAGACGGTCATGATTGCATGCTGAAGAAACTCATCGCAGGTGTAAATAATGACCGCCTGAGATTTGGCCGTCGCAGTCTGCATGCCATTGTCACCGAGAAAAGGGGTCGAGATGTTGGTTAAATAGCTGACCAGCTTTTCTTTGTCATGCGTTTGCAGATCTTCAACCGTCTTATCAATCAGTTGTCGGTGAATATCAGCCGGATCAAAGGCGACCAGACCTTTGAAGACATGCGGTTTTTTGCGTTCAATTTTGTCGAGGTCCGCAAGGCCAAGAATATCTTCCGAAACCACGATTTCAGCGTGCTGATCCATTTGTTGGTCGCTGTTGTCTTCTTGTTGGAATGTCGCTTCCAGTTCTTCTAGTGGGTTTTCTTCGAGTGGTTCTTCTGTAAGTTGAATCTCGCCGGAATGAACTTTTTCATCAAAAATCCGCAGCGCATCCATAAGAACCATCTGAGTATCAAGGCTTACTGTCTGTAATTGCTTCGGCAGATAGCGGTAATCGTCCGAAACATTTATTTCATCGACATCCAGGGTGAAAATGCCGCGTGTCCAACTGATCATTTCAACAACGGTCATTTCTATCAAGGTTTCCAGGGCCTTGAAGGCAGCATCCTTGGATAAGCCGCAGTGATTGAGCAGGGTGGCTATGAGTGGTTTGCGATCAGCGCCGGAGAGCTCTTGAATGCCCAGGGCCTTATCCAGCTCCGCTTGATTGATGATGTGGCTTTCGAGGAGGATTTTCCCAATCTTCAACTTTTCACTGGAGTGAGTCGCGCTGACAATATAGCCGTTGTTAAAGACCAGTTGGCCTTCACCTTTGCGGCTGTAGACGTTCAACGTGCCCGACTTGCGCGTTGAATGAATCAGCTGGATGACATCAACGATAGGGAGGTGTTCAAGCTCACCAGTTAAAGGCATGAATCAATATCCTTTCAATCTGTTGATTGAAATCGAGAAAAACTAGAACGCACGGTTTGATCCTACTTTAAAAAAAAAACGTTAAAAAGCATTAAACTAAAAATTACAATGATATTCAAGTGAAATTAACACTTTTTAGAAAAAAACAAGTTAATGAATGATATTTATATTATTGGCTTTTCGTCGTTTTTATAAAGTAAGTTTAATTTATAACGGATTGACATAAAAACAGATGATGATATTAATTAACTTGTCTGATGAGTAGATAAGTGGACAACATTATGTTTAGTTCTTCCAGGGGGAGTTAAAATTGATAAAAAAGGTTCGGCTATCGGAAAGCGTAATCAGTGTCATCAAGGAGATGATTGTTGCTGACGGTTTCAAGCCCGGGGATAAATTTTATTCGGAAAATGAGCTCACCAAAAATCTGGGGGTCAGTCGGTCATCAATCCGCGAAGCGATGCGCATACTTGAAGTTACTGGTCAGGTCAGCGTCAAGCAGGGTAAGGGAATTTACATTGCAGACTTTCACGGAGAACAACTTAAAGCATTTTCCGTATGGTTGAAAAATAACGAGCAATCAATTAAAGACAATTTTGAAGTTCGCATGATCATAGAACCAAAAGCAGCGGGGCGTGCAGCGGAGAATGCCGATAAGGATGATATCCGTAAAATGGAAGAAGCTTGCATGCAATTCGCCCAGTTTGCTAAAGACAAAAATACTGAAGAAGTCATCCAGTGTGACCGTCGGTTTCATCGGCTTTTATCCGCAGCCACTAAGAACACAACCCTGCACGTTCTGATGAAATCAATGACGACTTCATTACCAAATGGCTGGATCTCAAGCCTCTATACTCCGGGGCGCATTGAAAAAACTGTGTCAGAACATGGTGACATCCTGGAGGCGATCAAGAGACGTGACAAATTGGCAGCAGAAAAAGCCATGATCACACACCTCAGCAATGCATTGCATGACATCAACGAGGAAATGAAGAAGCAGGCGTAACCTTACAACGGGGGTTTTTATGTCAGTTAAAATTACAACTTTGATAGAAAATAATGCCGGTGAGAATCTGGCGCTGAAAACGGAACATGGTATCTCTTTTTTTATCGAAAAGGACGGCTACAAGCTTCTTTTTGACAGCGGGCAGACGGGAACTTTTATTGAAAATGCAAAACAACTCCGGGTTGACCTTTCAGCGCTTGAGGCCGTTGTTTTAAGTCACGGGCATTACGACCATTCCGGGGGGATCCGCCCTTTGTCGAAGTTAACCACAGACTTTAAATTGTATATGGGTCAGGGGTTTTTTGATGAAAAATATGGGTTTAAAAATAACGCTTATGAATATCTGGGGAATAATTTTGACGAGAAATTTCTCGAAGAACAGGGGATCGCGTACCAGTTTGTTGATCAACCGCTTCTGGAAATTATCCCTGGTGTTTATGTTGTCACTCAGTTTCCGAGAAAATACCAGGATGAGGTGATTAATTCACGTTTCAAAGTTATGAAAAATGGAGTTTTTCAACCGGATTCGTTTGAAGATGAAGTTTTGCTGGCTGTTGATACTGCCGAAGGTCTGGTTGTGTTGCTTGGTTGTTCTCATCCCGGCATGAAAAATATGCTTGATGCTGTCGCTGATCTCCTCCCGAGACCTATCTACGCGATTCTGGGCGGGACTCACCTGGTCGAAGCCAGTTACAGCAGCCTCGGAAAATCCATGAGCTATCTCAATAATGACAGCTTGAAAGTTATCGGTGTGTCCCACTGTACCGGCCAGATAGCGATGGATCAATTGGCAGCATCAAACAGCCGCTATTATCACAACCGCACCGGGAGTTCTCTGATTGTTGTATAGCTGTTTCATTCACAGCGCCCTGAAAGCTTAATTTGAGAGGTTGATTTTACAGGACGCATTAAACAAGGAGGTTCAAACATGAGTATCCGCAGGAGTAAATTTGGAATTTTGTTTGTTGTGCTAGGCGCAATTGCGCTGATGATGATTCCGCTGAGCAGTAGTTTTGCTGCCAAGGATGGCAAAATTATTTGGAAGTCTTCCGGTCATGGCCCCGCATCCGACCCATCCCAGATTTTTCATGACAAATTGTGTAACGCCATTACAGAAGCCACTGGTGGTCGTTTGACTGTAAAGCCTTTTGTTGGCGGCTCGATTGTTCCTGCCTATAAAGAGGTTGATGCGATTGACCAGGGTGTTTTGCAGATGGGATATTCCTGCCCGATGTATAACCTGGACAAGTGGTCGGCTGCTGGTTTGATCAGCTCCCGTCCTGGTGGCTTACCTGGTGAAGCCATGAGAACCTGGTTTGATTATGGTGGTGGCGCTGACCTGATGAATAAAATGATGGGTGATTACAACGTCATGACCTTCCCAGGTGCCTTAGCACCCTTACCTGAAGAAGTTTTCTTCCATTCAAAGGTGAAACTGGAGTCTCTGGCCGATCTTAAAGGCCTGAAAGCACGTTGCATGGGTGACGGCGGCGAGATTCTCAAGCGTATGGGCGCTGCCACTGTTATTATCCCTGGTGGTCAACTTTACGAGGCAATGCAACGTGGCACGATTGACGCTTTTGAATACTCCACCCTGGCTTCCAACTGGAATATGCACTTCAATGAGGTTGCCCCTTATGTTTATCTTTCACCAAGCCGTGCACCAAGTGACCCACAGGTTATCTTTGTTAACAAGAAAGCCTTCAATGAACTGCCGGCTGATTTGCAGATGACAGTTAGAGCCGTTGTTGCAAAATTCACCCAGGATCAACATGAGTATCTGGTGAGCGAATCTATCAAAGCCGTTGATAAATTCAAAGCCGCTGGAAATGAAGTCTATAAGGTACCTAAAGAGATTGAAGATGCTTTACAAGTAGAAGCAGACAAGTTTTACGCAGAAAAATCAAAATCTGAATCACCAATTTTTGCTGAAATTTACAATTCAATGAAAAATTTTGGTGAAGCTTACAACGCAATTAAATAATTCGCTGCGTTTTTGACTCAAATGCGCCCATCCGTTTTTTCGGGGTGGGCGCTGAACAAACTGGATGGCCCGGGAGAAGATCATGTCCACATTGATCAAATTTTTAAAATTTATCGACTGGATGAGTGAGCAGTCGGGACAACTGGGAAAATGGTTTGCCATTGTTCTGGTTCTGGCAGGGTCATATGAAACCATTTCCAGACATTTTTTTAACGCTCCGACAATCTGGGCTTATGACACCATGTGCATTGCTGGAGGCGTGATCTATATGTTGGGTGCATCCTATAATTATCGACATGATGCACATACGCGTGTCGATCTTTTCTACACGCGAGGCAACCCGCGCACAAAAGCTCTGATCAATGTCATTTGTTCAATTTTTTTGTTTTTTCCATTGATGATCATGATGCTCAAGCTGTCTGTTACCTGGGCGCTCAAAGCCTGGAAAATCAATGAAGTTATGTTTACCAGCTTCTGGTATCCCCCGGCGGCTCCTTACCGGACAATTTTTGCTATTGGTCTTTTTTTACTGATTCTTCAGGGACTTGCGCGTTTTATTCGCGATATCTACCTGGTTGTAAAGGGGGAAGAAATTGTTTGAGCTCAGTGCAGAACTTGTTGCCTTCCTCATGCTGGGTGGAGTTTTTACCCTGGTGCTGACCGGTTTCCCGATCGCTTTTGTCATCGGCAGCGTGGCTTTTATTGTTGGTATTCTGATTTTCGGACCGACAACAACCTATCACATCCTTTACAGCCGCTTTTATGATTTGTCTCTGAACTATCCCTATCTAGCGGTTCCTCTTTTTACTTTCATGGGGGTTATTCTCCAGCATTCAGGGATCACCAAAGATCTCTATGAGAGTCTTTATGAATCTCTGGGACGCTTGCGTGGCGGATTAGCGATTGTTACGATTGTTTTCGGGACGATTCTGGCCACTTGCCTGGGGGTTATTGCAGCATCCGTTACAATTCTGACTCTGGTTGCACTGGGACCTATGGTAACCCGCGGTTACGACCGGCCCCTGGCGGCTGGAACGATCGTTGCTTCGGGGACTCTGGGAATTCTTATTCCGCCGAGCATCATGCTGGTTGTTTATGGTCCACAAGCCGGACTTTCCATCGGACAGATGTTTATGGGAGCAGTCTTCCCCGGTTTAATCCTTTCGGCTGCTTATCTTTCGTACGTTGTGGTTCGATGCTATCTGAATCCCGAACTGGGACCGGCCATTCCAGCGGATCAAATAACTCCTTTTTCCCCCGCAAAGTTGTGGCGTCTGCTTAAGTCTCTGGTTCCGCCAGTCTTATTGGTTCTGGCCGTACTGGGGACAATTTTTTCTGGAATCGCGCCGCCAACCGAGGCAGCAGCCGTCGGCTGTTTAGCCTCAGTTTTTATGGCTATTGCCTATGGAAAATTCAGTTTTGGTCTTCTTAAACATGCGTCTATAGAAACTCTGCGGGTCAGTGCCTTCGTGGTGATGATCGCTGCCCTTTGCTACGCCTTTGTCGGAGTTTTTATGAGTGCCGGCTCCGGCGAAGTTGTTTCTCGCCTGATTCTTGCGGTTCCTGGTGGCAAATGGGCATCATTCGGCATGATCATGTTGATTGTTTTCCTGCTGGGACTGTTTATCGAGTGGATCGGCATTGTATTTATTATAGTACCGATTTTTTCGCCAATCATTATTCAATTGGGCTTCAATCCCCTTTGGGCCGGAATGATGATCTGTATCAATATGCAAATGGCTTTTCAAACACCACCAATGGCCATGTCGATCTTTGTGCTCAAAGGTGCAGCTCCACCTGAATTGGGACTGACTATGGCTGACATTATCAAGGGGGTTGTTCCTTTTGTTCTTATTATTATGGTGGTTCTGCTGTTATGTGCCATCTTCCCGGGGATCATAACCTGGCTTCCCGAGAAGATGATTGGGCCATCGCATTAAACTTGATAATAACTCTGAGCCCCTGAGATCGCTGTCAGGGGCTTTTTAACAGCAACCGTACTTAGCCGATTGGAAAAACAATGCATCAACGAGTTGTTGAAATGCGGCAAGATGCCATAG
>JAPHSA010000107.1 GCA_026193235.1 Deltaproteobacteria bacterium
AAATCATGACAGAAAATAATCAGAATAATAACGAGCAGGAAGAAGTCAGTCTTTACGAAAAGTTTATTGCGCGTACGGAAGAAATCCTCGACAGCGGCAAGAAGAATCTGGATGAGGCACTTAAAAAAGCAGGGGACGAACTGACCTCAGCCGGCAGCTTTACCCGTGAACAATCGGAAAAGATTTCAGCATTTGTAAAGCGTGACATTCAGCATGCTGTCGACAATGCTGGAAAGGCCAGTCAAAGCCTGAAGGCGTCCGTAGACCCTAAACGTGTAGCTGCAGGGGCTCAGAGTCTGTTCTCACGGATTCTGTCGAGTACCGCCGAAACTCTGAGCGACTGGGCAAAAAAATCTGAGCAACAACTTGAATTTAAGACTGGGGAAATTACCAGCCCGGGCTCCTTGACCTGTAAAAACTGCACCGAACAAATCCACATGAAAAAAACGGCGCGTATTCCTCCCTGTCCGCGCTGCCACCAGACGCTGTTCCGTAAGTCTTACTAGTTCGGGCTGCTGGCATCTAGTAAAAGGGCGATAATCTGGAGTGAGTAACTAGACCTCTTGTCTCGAGGCGTGTTTTTCTATATATTCCCGGAATCTTCATCTCGTTACAGGAGTTTATATGGGTTTGTTCGCTCGTTTGTTTGGCAAGGAAAATATTACAGAGGATGGCCCAGTGCCGCCAGAGATTCTCCCGCAGAGGAATGATCTTTGTTGGTGTGGCAGCGATCTCAAATATAAAAAATGTCACCTTGAATCAGATCAGGCTTATCTGTTGAAGCAGAGAGAGCAGGCTGCAAAAAAGGCTTGTGGTCCGGTTTTTGGCTGAGCGCCGCGGCGTTAGAAGCCCCGTGAGGGTTTCAGAAGAAATAGAAGAATGCGCATCTGTGGGGACAGTTATTACTGTCCCCAAGTTATTTCACCTGGGAAATCATGTCGTTAACCATACCTGTCATAGCACTGATTGCCGGATTGATCCTCCTTGTCTGGAGCGCGGATCGCTTCGTCGAAGGCGCAGCTGCTGCTGCCCATCATGCGGGAATGCCAACGCTGCTGATCGGTATGGTGGTGATCGGTTTTGGAACCTCTGCGCCGGAGATGGTGGTTTCAGCTATTTCCGCGGCACAGGGAAATCCCGGCATCGCCTTGGGAAATGCTTACGGCTCAAACATTGCCAATATTGCATTGATTCTTGGGGTCACTGCTTTAATCAGTCCGATCACAATAAGATCAAGTGTGTTGCGAAAGGAGCTGCCGGTTTTGCTGGCTGTGACCTTTCTGGCCGCAGCCCAACTCTATGATTTATATCTGAGCCGCACAGATGCCTGGGTTTTGCTACTGGTTTTTTCCGCGGTGGTGGTATGGTGGATCTGGCTCGGGCTGCGCGCGCGGCAGGATAGTTTAGAAGCTGATCTGGATATTAAACTTGCAGTCGATCCGATGGCGTTAAAACCGGCCTTGTTCTGGTTGGTTATTGGTATGGTTCTGCTTGTTGCCAGTTCCCGGCTTCTGGTCTGGGGGGCTGTGGATATTGCCCGGGCCTTTGGTGTGAGCGACCTGATCATTGGTTTGACGATTGTTGCTATCGGAACCTCGTTGCCGGAATTGGCTTCGGCTATTGCTGCAACCCGCAAAGGAGAGCATGATCTGGCCCTGGGCAACGTGATTGGTTCCAATCTGTTCAACACGCTGGCAGTTGTTGGTATTGCCGGAACTATCCATCCACTTGAAGTCGGTCCAGAAATTCTATATCGCGATTGCCTGCTTATTGGTCTGCTCACTTTGGGCTTGTTCTTTGTTGGCCTTGGGCTTGGCGGGCAAAGGCGGATCAACCGTCCGGAGGGCTTTCTTCTGCTTATAGTTTATTGTGGTTACTCCGGGTATCTCATTGCTAAAGTCTTTGGTCTTGTTTAGCGGTTCTATAACAAAACCGGACCTTGTCAGCAAATTACCAGCAACGCACGCCAAACTGTATCAACCTGATCCCACCTTCTCAGTTGTTTAACCTTATCCGTCCGCAGCCATTTACTCTGTTTTAAGCACACTGCATAAAAAAATTGTGAATATCTGACTAGAGGGGTTGACATTTGATCCTGAAATGAACAATATTCTGTAAATATGGATATCAAGAGAACAATCGACGAAATTGACTATAAAATACTTGTCATTCTTCAGGAAAAGGCACGTATCCCCAATGCCGAGGTCGCCCGCCAGGTGGGTATGGCGCCTTCAGCAGTCCTGGAACGCATCCGCAAGCTTGAAGACCATGGAATTATTGAAGGCTATGAAGTCAGACTGAACCCCCAGCCTTTTAATCAGGGTTTAATGGCTTTTGTGCAGGTGTCGATTCAGCAGGCCTGTCATGTCGATTTGGCACATCAACTTGCAGAGGTGACAGGTGTTCAGGATGTTCACCAGGTGGCCGGAGATGATGGGTATCTCTTGAAATTGCGTGTCGCTGATAACGCTGAGCTGGGGAAAATCCTCGCTGACGAAATCTGTGCGCTGGATGGAGTTCTGCAGACAAAAACCAGCATCGTTCTCAACACCACCAAAGAAACCCGAAAAATAGACCTGAACCGTTTGACGGAATAGAAGGAGTCCTCTGATGCCGATGTCACAAAGTTTTAAAGAACGCTTATTTCCCATTGCTGAGCAGCTGGTTGAACACTATGGCACGCCATTTCATATTTACGATGAAGTCGGGATACGTGAAACGGGTGAAAATCTTAAGCAGGTGTTTTCTGCAATAGAGGGGTTTCGCGAATATTATGCTGTCAAGGCGCTGCCTAATCCACGGATTCTTGCCCTGATGCAGGACATGGGTTTCGGCTTTGATTGCAGTTCCACAGCGGAAGTGTTGATGAGCCGTCAGGTTGGCGCACGTGGTGAAGACATTATGTTTACCTCGAATAACACCGATCAGGCCGAGTTCAACATGGCGGCGGAAGCGGGCGGCTGCGTTCTGAATCTGGATGATATCTCATTGATTGACAAGGTCCCCGTCTTCCCTGAGTTGATTTGCTTCCGCTATAATCCCGGCCCACGGCGGACCGGAAATGTGATTATTGGCAATCCCGTTGAGGCGAAGTATGGCTTAAGCCATGATCAGGTGGTCGATGCCTATCGCAAGGCACAGGAGCGCGGGGCAAAACGCTTCGGGTTACATACCATGGTGGCTTCAAATGAGCTCGATTACAGCTATATGGTTGAAACGGCCCGGATGGTTCTGGAAATCTGTGAACTGGTTGAGCAGGAGCTCGGGATTCAATTCGAATTTGTCAATATTGGCGGTGGATTCGGTATTCCTTATCAGCCTGGGCAGCAACCATTGGATATCCAGACGATGGCAGCGGAAATTGCAGAATTGTTTGATGCCTTCCGGGCAAAGCACAATTATGTTCCGCGTATGTATATGGAAAGTGGTCGTTTTATGACCGGCCCCCATGGCTGCCTGCTGACCTCTGCAATCAACAAAAAGGAAACCTACCGGAACTATATCGGGGTTGATTCCTGCATGTCGGCCTTGATGCGTCCAGCGATGTATGGTGCCTATCACCACGTCGATGTGGTCGGGAAAGACACTCTTCCAAAAGACCAGGTTTATGATGTGGTCGGCTCGCTCTGCGAAAATAACGACAAGTTTGCCGTTCAGCGCGATCTGCCAAAGATTGAAGAGGGTGACATCATTGTCATCCATGATACCGGTGCCCACGGCCATGCCATGGGCTTCCAGTATAATGCTCGTCTGCGGCCCAAAGAGCTGCTCCTGCGAGCCGATGGATCGGTCGAGTTGATCCGGCGTGAGGAAGTTCTGGATGACTATTTTGCGACCCTGAATTTCAGCGAAAATAACTTTCAACCAAACCAGTAAAAGGCCATATCTTGCCAGACAAAGCTCGACCTGAGACAGCGACCCTGCTACCGCCAATCAAAGTAGAAACTCTGGTCAATGGCGGTGCCGGACTCGCTCGTCACGAAGGACGGGTTATCTTTATTCCCCATACGGCAGCAGGCGATAACGTCCGCTGCCGGATCACAAAATCAAAAAAACACTATGCCGAAGCAGAACTGGTTGAGATTATCGAACCAGCTGATCAGCGCAGAATACCCAACTGCCCGGTCGCTGGGATCTGTGGCGGCTGTCAATGGCAGCATCTCCCGTATTCAGAACAGCTCATCTGGAAAAACAAGCTCTTTCGTGAAACCTTAACCCGCCAGTGCGGGGTCGATCCCGACAGGGTGCTACCGATAGTTCCTGCTCCCAATGAATGGAACTATCGCAGTCGCGTACAGGTAAAGTGTCACAACTCTTCCGCTGGATTTATCACCGGATTTTATCAGTCTAAAAGCCACTCAGTTGTTGCAATCGACAGCTGCCCGATCATCGCTGCCGGGCTCAATGGTTTATTGGCCGAATTGCGTCAGATTTTTAATCAGACGCCGTTCGCCAATCAGATCCATCAGTTTGATCTGGCAATAGATGATGAGCAGAAACGTTCTGTGACAATCCATTATCCTGGGGAAAATACTGATTTACTGGCTGAGCATTTACGCGCGGCCAGACTTGATGCAGATCTGCTGATCAAGATGGGGGCCGCAAACTCCCTGACGACAGTTCAAGGTAGTGGGGTCTTACAAATACAAGTTGATGATCCACAATTACGTTTAAATTATGCCGCAGGAAGCTTCGCTCAGGTCAATCTGGAGCAGAATCGCTCCCTGGTCGCTACGGTGCTGGCGCTGGCAAATCTCAGCGGAAAAGAAGACCTTGTTGATCTCTACTGCGGTATGGGCAACTTTTCTCTACCGCTGGCCAGAATGTGCGGCAGGATTACTGGAATTGAGGAATCACCAGCCTCAATCACTTTTGCACGCCAAAATGCGATCCACAACCAGATCAAAAACAGCTCGTTCCTTTGTGCCCCAGCAGAAAAAGGACTCAGAGAAATTCTAAAGCATCAAGCAATCGAGTTGATTTTATTGGATCCTCCGCGTCAAGGTGCCACTGGCGTGATCAAGGAAATTACACAGAATCCAGTTAGCAAGTTGATTTACGTTTCCTGTGACCCGCAAACCCTGGCAAGAGATCTCAAACAGTTGATTGCTCATGGTTACGAGTTGATTTCCAGCCAGCCATTCGATATGTTTCCACAAACCCATCACTGTGAAAGTGTGACCCTTTTGCAGCGAAAATAAATATTCGTGTTAGAATATTTCTGTCCATTTTTTACGCAATTCATAAGTTTTAAGCCTTATTTTTAAGCAGATTAATGTTGGGAGTTTTGATTTTTCATTTTTATAAATTTCAAACCCCATATCTAGCTGAAAAATAGAGAGTTATTTTTTCTTAAAATTACAGAAGTCTGGCAAGCTCTTTGCTTTTAGGTTGTAAGATTTAAGCGAAGAAACAATCCTGGGTTAAATTACAAGAGGAGATTTTAGATGCGGAAAGTTGAAGCGATTATTAAGCCCTTTAAGCTTGATGAGGTAAAAGAGGCTCTCAATGACATCGGTATCCAAGGCATTACTGTCAGTGAGGTCAAAGGTTTTGGTCGCCAGAAGGGCCATACTGAACTTTATCGGGGTGCGGAGTATGTTGTTGATTTCATCCCGAAAATAAAAATGGAAATTATCGTTTCTGATGAACAGGCGGACCAGGTTGTCAGCGTTGTTGAAGAGGCGGCAAAGACCGGCCGCATTGGAGACGGGAAAATATTTGTTACGCCGATCGATGAAGTTGTCCGGATTCGAACCGGAGAACGTGGCGAAGACGCGCTGTAATCTTATAGTTATTATTTGTTACTGTACTGCTAAAAGTCATACTCAACTAAAGGAGAATGTAGATGACCCCGATTGAAGTTGTTAAGTTTGCTGAAGAAAATAATTGTATGATGGTGGATTATAAATTCCTCGATTTTGTCGGGATCTGGCAGCATTTCAGTACGCCGATCAGTGAATTTGGCGAAGACACCTTTGAGGAGGGCATCGGCTTTGATGGCTCTTCAATCCGCGGTTGGCAGCCCATTCACAATTCCGACATGCTGATCATGCCCGACCCGACAACTGCTCAGATTGATCCATTTATCGAAATGACGACCCTGAGTCTGATCTGCGATATTATGGATCCGATCACCCGTGAAGGTTACACGCGTGACCCACGCTTCATTGCCAAGAAAGCGGAGGCTTATCTGAAATCAACTGGTATTGCCGATACTGCGTATTTTGGTCCGGAACCTGAGTTTTTTGTGTTTGATGATGTGCGCTATGCTTCTTCAGCGAATGAATCTTTTTATTCGGTCGATTCAATTGAAGGTACCTGGAATACCGGTCGTGAAGAATTTCCCAACCTCGGTTACAAGCCGCGCCATAAGGAAGGTTACTTCCCCTGTGCACCGACCGATTCCCACGTCGATTTGCGCAACGAGATGGTTCAGGTGCTACAGAGTGTCGGGATGACGATTGAGGCCGTGCACCACGAGGTCTCAACCGGTGGCCAGAACGAAATAGATATGCGTTTCGATTCGCTTCTGAGCATGGGTGATACCCTGAAATGGTTCAAGTACATTGTTAAGAACGTTGCCCATCGTAACGGAAAAACGGTCACTTTTATGCCAAAACCAATTTACAACGATAACGGTTCAGGTATGCACTGTCATCAATCATTATGGAAAGATGGCAAGAACCTTTTTGCCGGTGATGGCTATGGCGGTCTGTCGAAAATGGCGATGTATTACATCGGTGGCATTATGAAACACGCCAAGGCGCTCTGTGCCTTTACCAACCCGACAACCAACTCTTACAAGCGTCTGGTTCCTGGTTTCGAGGCCCCGGTTAACCTGGCCTATTCAAACCGCAACCGTTCTGCTTCACTGAGAATTCCGGTCACCAACAATGAAAAAGCCAAGCGGGTTGAATATAGGACGCCTGATGCTTCTGCGAACGGTTATCTTGCTTTTGCTGCCCAGATGATGGCCGGCCTTGATGGGATTGAAAATAAAATTGACCCGGGCCAACCTCTGGACAAAGATATTTATGGGTTATCGCCTGAGGAATTGAAAGATATTCCGACGGTTGCCTCTTCACTGGAAGATGCGCTTGACAACCTCGAAATGGACCATGATTTCTTACTTAAAGGTGATGTTTTTACTAAGGATGTCATTGAGATGTGGGTCAGTTATAAACGTGAAGCAGAAGTAGATCCAGTGCGGATGCGTCCATGTCCGGAAGAATTTGCGCTTTATTTCGATTGCTAGATTTTACGTAGCTGTCACAAAAAAAGCCTCCAGCAGGGCGCTGGAGGCTTTTTTGTTGAACTTAGGTGGAAACAAAAGTTTATGCAGCAGCTTCTTCTTTGATGAAATGTACATCCTGTTGCGGGTAGGGGATAGATATTCCTTCTGCGTCGAAACGTAACTTGACTGTCTCCTGAACCGCGAACAGGACCGGCCAATAGTCACCACTCTTGACCCAGGGACGCACGGCAAAGTTAACGCTGCTGTCTCCCAATTCCAAGACACCGATGGTTGGTGCCGGATCTTTCAGGATCCGCTCATCAGCACCTAGAATGTCCTCCAGAACCGCGCGAACTTTTTTCAGATCGTCTTCATAGCTGACACCGATGACCAGATCAACGCGGCGGGTTTCCTTGGCCGAGTAATTGGTAATGGTACTGCCAATAATTGTCCCATTGGGGACAATTATCTCTTTATTGTCTCCTGATTTCATTTTAGTGCTGAAAATTTGAATTTCTTCAATGACACCAGAAACCCCGCCAGCTTCAACAAAATCGCCTACTTTGAATGGACGGAAGAGGATCAGCATGACGCCTGAAGCAAAGTTGCCGAGGGTGCCCGAAAGTGACAGGCCGATAGCCAAGCCTGCTGCAGCAATGATTGCAGCGAAGGATGTCGTTTCAATGCCGAGTTTGCCTAAAGCAGCGAGGACGACAAAAATCATCAAAGCAATGTAAATCATGTTCTTGGCAAATTTGATTAAGGTTTCATCAACTTTGCCCTTGGTCATCATTTTACCGACCGCGTTGGAAATGATGCGCGCAACAATACGACCGACTATGAAGATGATGATTGCCCAAACCAGCGGCAAACCATAACTTTGAATCAGATCAACGAACTTATCAGTGGAAATAGAACCCATCCTGACCTCCTGTTTGAGTGAGAGAGTTTAAGAAAATTCAATGTTTGGAATGAAATTGAAATTCTAATGAGACTCTAGCAGGAGTTCGGACGATTGCAAGTGAATTATAACCAGATCAGATAGCATTTGCGGAGATGTAACTTTTAATTCGAGCAGTATCCGCCGCGATTGTTTCAACCTTTTTGTCGCGCGAGGCCAGATCAGAAAAGACAGGAGGAAGCTCTGGCGATTGACCAATAGCTTGTGCGACGGCTTCGCCAAATTTAGCCGGATGAGCGGTCGCCAGACACACCAGTGGGTAATCTGGATTGTGGACTTTTCTGCCAACGGCAACGCCGACAGCGGTATGCGGATCCAGCGTATATCCGGTTTGCTGGTGAAACTGCTGGATGGTTTTAAGCGTTGTCTCGTCATCAACGGCAGCAGCAGAAAATTCTGCTTTGACCTGCTGCTGTTGTTCCGGAGTAAAGACCATTTTTTTATCGCGACTAAACTGATTCATAGCTGCAATGACAAGGTCAGCCTGACTGTCCAGAAGGTAGAAGAGATAGCGCTCAAAGTTGCTGGCTACCTGAATGTCCATCGATGGAGAAAGTGAATGATGAACGACAGCCATAGAATAGTCGCCCTCATTGATGAAGCGACTGAGGATGTTGTTGCTGTTGGTGGCCAGGATCAGGCGACGGATCGGAACCCCCATTTTTTTGGCAATATAACCAGCAAAAATGTCGCCAAAGTTTCCGGTTGGTACCGAGATTTCAAACTGTTCAGCGCCGGTGGCCTTGTTGACCTGAAACCAGGCATAAAAATAGTAGACGATCTGGGCGAGGACTCTCGCCCAGTTGATCGAATTGACTGCACCAAGGGCATGATTTTCTTTGAAAGCAAGATCGCCAAAAATTTCTTTGACGATTGCTTGCGCATCATCAAAGGTTCCTTCAATTGCCAGATTAAAAACATTGTCATCCGTGACCGTAGTCATCTGGAGTTCCTGAATCGGCGAGACGCGACCTTTGGGATGCAGAATGAAAATGTTGATATTCCGCTTGCCGCGGACGCCATAAATGGCGGCACTCCCGGTGTCACCACTGGTAGCGCCAATAATGTTCATACGCTTACCACTCTGGAGTAGAAAATATTCGAACAGGTTGCCGAGAAACTGCAGGGCAACATCTTTGAATGCCAGGGTCGGACCGTGAAACAGTTCGAGAATATAGAGGTCATCCTGTTTAATCAGGGGGGTAATTTGTGGATGCTTAAAACTGTCGTAAGAACGTTCTATAATATTTTTTAGTTCGTCGGCAGGGATATCCGTCGCGAACCTGGAGATGATTTCGAATGCCAGCTCCGGGTAGGGGAGTTGGCTGAGTTTTTTTAGTTCCTCAGGCGCTATGACAGGGATATTTTCTGGAAGCAACAAACCGCCATCATCGGCCAGTCCCATCATTACCGCTTCGGTAAAACTCAAGCCTTTAACCTGTCCCCGGGTGCTGCAATATTTCATTGAAATACTCTCTTTATTAATAATCTAGTTAAGTTGACTGAATGGTTCGAAAATCTCAGTCGGCATATTAGCAACTATAGGATTCCAATGGAAGTTGAAGCAATAAAAAACGGGAGCTTCCACTGAGGAAACTCCCGTTTGCTGTGACAGAATTATTCTGTTGCTATTTATTGAACAGCTTCCTGAGCGTCAACAACGGCGACGGCTGCCATGTTGATGATATCAGCAACATCGTCCCCACGCTGCAGAACGTGAACCGGTTTTTCCATGCCCATCAGGATTGGGCCAACAGCTTCCGCCCCGCCAAGTTTGTTCAACAGTTTGTAACTGATATTGCCCGACTGAAGATCGGGGAAGATAAACACGTTTGCATCACCTTTCAGCATCGAGAAGGGGTACTGTGCTGCGGTCAGTTCTGGGTCAAGGGCTACGTTGGCTTGGATCTCACCTTCGACAATCAGATCAGGAGCCTGTTGCTTGACCAGTGCGGTTGCTTTTTTGACCTTCTGAGCCGATGGATGGTTGGTGCTGCCAAAGTTGGAGAAGGAGAGCATGGCAATTTTTGGTTCAATATCGAACTGACGGACTTTTGCGGCCGCCAGAATGGCTGTTTCGGCCAGCTCTTCTGCCGTCGGGTCAATAGCGACCGTTGCATCGGCAATAAAGATAACTTTTTTCTTGAAAACCATCATATACATGCCATGGACTTTCGACAGGTTACTCTGCTTACCGATAATCTCCAATGAAGGCTTGATGGTTTCCGGATAATGGTGGTTGATGCCGGAGAGCATGGTATCGGCATCGCCTTCCTGGACCATCATTGCTCCCAGGTAATTGCTGTTTGAAACCATTTGTCTTCTCGCACCAGCGCGGGTGACTCCTTTACGCTGACGGGCTTCGAACATGGTATTAATATAGTGTTCGCGATTTTTACAGGTGGCGGGATCAATAATTGAGACGTCACCCAGATCAAGGTTGAGCTCTTCGATCTTCCTTTTGATCTCTTTTTTGTCTCCGAGCAGAATCGGTGTGGCAATATTTTCATTGATGAGAATCTGCGCTGCGCGCAGGATTTTTTCTTCTTCCCCTTCGGGAAAGACGATCCGTTTTGGATCTGCTTTTGCCTTGTTAATCAGGGTGCGCATAACCTCTTTGGAGCGACTTTGCAGCGCTTCAAGTGAATCGCGATATTTTTCAATGTCTGCGATCGGTTGACGGGCGACACCCGTATCCATTGCTGCCTGGGCGACAGCCGGAGCAACATGCAACAGAACGCGTGGATCGAAGGGCTTTGGAATAATGTATTCACGGCCGAATTTGATATCCTCACCGGCATAGGCTCTCCGCACTGAATCAGGAACATCAAGCTTAGCCAGATCGGCCAGAGCTTTAACGGCTGCCAGTTTCATCTCATCGTTGATCGCACTGGCATGAACATCCAGGGCACCACGGAACAGGAAAGGGAAACACAGGACGTTGTTAACCTGGTTCATGTAGTCAGAACGACCGGTGCCGATAATGACGTCATCACGGACTGCTTTGGCTTCAGGAGGGGTGATCTCGGGATCCGGATTGGCCATGGCAAAAACAATAGGATCTTTGGCCATGCTTTTTAACATTTCAGGCGTTAGTGCCCCTTTGGCGGAGACACCAAAGAAAATATCGGCATTAACCATGGCATCTTCCAGGGTTCTGGCTTCGGTCTCTGCGGCAAGGCGTGATTTATATTCATTCATGCCTTCTTGGCGACCTTTGTAAATAACACCCTTGGTGTCACAGAGAATAACGTTGTTTTTATCGATACCCATGGTGACGGCCAGGTTGGCACAGGCAATTCCGGCGGCTCCGGCGCCATTCACAACGATCTTAACCTTGGTGATGTCTTTACCGACAATCTCAAGAGCATTCACCATTCCAGCGGCAGAAATAATGGCTGTACCATGCTGATCATCATGGAAAACGGGGATGTCCATGATTTTTTTCAATTCTTCTTCAATATAGAAGCATTCAGGACCCTTGATGTCTTCCAGGTTGATGCCACCAAAGGTTGGTTCTAATAACTTCACCGTGCGGATGATTTCATCCGAGTCCTTGGTGTTGAGTTCAATATCAAAAACATCGACATCGGCAAAAGTCTTAAACAGAACCCCTTTACCTTCCATGACAGGTTTTCCCGCCAGGGCGCCGATATCTCCAAGACCCAGAACCGCTGTACCGTTAGAAACTACGGCGACAAGGTTACCCTTTGCAGTATATTTATAAGCATCAATCGGGTTTTTCTCTATCTCAAGGCAAGGCTCCGCAACGCCCGGGCTGTATGCTAGCGATAGTTCTTGGCTGGTAGAGCAGGGTTTTGTGGTAATGACTTCGATTTTACCTTTGCGCCCTGTACTGTGGTAATCAAGGGCTTCTTGACGAATTGACATGGGGCATGACCTCCTGTAAGAGAAAAAATCCAAGATGAGAGGTGCTTTTAACGCTAAAAACACCTCATCAGCGCAAACATCACTTGGCTACGCTATTGAAATTATTTAAACTAAAAAATTATAGTTATGCTAAAAAAAAGTCAAGCGCAAATGTTACAGTCAGACTATAACTGCTTTACGCTTTGTCGCAATGCTAATGCCAAAAAAATATGATTAATAAAAAGCTCATAAAATCAGATGTTTAACTATATAGATGTGTTATTTGTTAAAAAATAAGTTTGAATTTGAGCGAATTTTAGTAATTGATGGCGAAAAATAGCCATTATTAAACGCTAAAAAAGGTGTATAGATGAAAGTTGGTGTCATATCGGATACACATATCTCATCCCTGAAGGCTGGAACCCGACTGGCAGAATATTTACTTGCCGGGCCCTTTAAAAATGTCGCTGCCATTCTTCATGCAGGAGACCATGTTCATCCTGATTTAGACAGTTGTTTTTCTCCTGTTCCTTTTTATGCTGTATGTGGAAATATGGATAAGCCCAATCTGCATTTGCCCGAACGCAGAATTGTGCAAATTGCGGGCAAAAGAATTGGTATGTGCCACGGCTGGGGACCGCCCAACGGAATAGAACAGCGGGTGCTTGACAGTTTTAGCAGGGACAAGCTAGATGTACTGGTGTTTGGACATAGTCATCGCCCCGCATGCCGAAAAGTCGGCTCGGTTTTACTCTTGAACCCCGGGAGCCCAACAGACCGTCGATCTGCTGCGTTTCACACAGTTGCTCTTTTGCACCTGTGTGATGCAGTTTCGGGTGAAATTATCCGTATTGACTAATATTTTGACTTTTGTTCAGGGTTGATGAGGGTAGACTGCTTTATTACCAAAGAAGGAAATTGAAATGCTAGATATTTTCATGCGTGGCGGGCCATTGATGTATCCGATCCTTATCTGTTCGATCATCGGCTGGGCTATTTTTATGGAGCGGATATTCGCTTTTGTTAAGGTTCGCCGTGGACTGCGTATTATACAGGTGACGGTGAAAGATTTTCTTTTGCAGGACAAGGCCAAGGACGCTGTTGAGCATTGTACTGAAAAGAATACACCGCTTGCGAAAATTCTTCTGGTTGTTTTGAAAAACCGTGGTAGCCAGCGAAGCCAGCTTAAAGCTCTGGCTGAAGAAGTTGGCGAAAGAGAGGCCGTTGCCTTACAGCGTTACCTTGGTCTGCTCGGGACTATCGCGAACATTACACCATTACTGGGTTTACTTGGAACAGTTCTCGGTATGATTAAAGCCTTTAAGGTCATTGCCATTGAAGGTGTGGGCACGCCAGCGACCTTGGGCGGGGGGATTTCCGAAGCATTAATTACCACCGCAGCTGGCCTTACTGTTGCTGTGCCAATGATTCTACTACATCGCTATTTATCCAGCCGTTCTGATCGCCTGGTTCTTGAACTGGAAGAGGCAACCATGCAGATTGTTGACATGGTTGAGGAGTGATTTATGGGTTTTCGTCGGCGGCCACAGGAGTCTCCACACG
>JAPHSA010000085.1 GCA_026193235.1 Deltaproteobacteria bacterium
AAGAAAACGACTCTAATACGATAACATAGGCTTAAACTGGAATTTTATATCTCAAAAGCAGATACTTGTTTTGGCAAGACCTCAGAACAGCAACGTTTGACTGATTATGGGGACATCCCTGAATGAACTCCTCTTCTGCGCAAACCGGGATAATCGTAAACTATATGGGTTCACAGAGATGGTTTCGATCATCGGCCAGGATATCTTCAATGGGAGAGTTCCGGGGACATCCATGAATTGACACTCTTGTGCATAACCAGCGTGGAATCACCTTTACCCTGGCGGAGCGAAACGGATGACAGCAGAGACGATTGATCGCGGAAAACTGCTCGGCATGTCCGGTGCCTACTGGGCAACCTGCACTTTGCATGCGGCTGTGAAATTAGAGATTTTTACGATCATCGGCGAGCGCCTCATCACGGCTGACGAGCTGGCGCAACAGCTTGCGGGTGATCTGCGTGCAACAGCCATGCTGCTCGATGCGCTCTGCGCCATGCAGCTGCTGACGAAATCAGCTTCCGGCTACCGCAACAGCGAGGCGGCCAGGAAACTGCTGGTCAAAAATTCGCCCGACTACGTAGGACACATGATCATGCACCACCACCACCTGGTGGAGTCCTGGATGCGCCTGGACGAGGCGGTGCTGTCCGGCGCAGCGGTCCAGCCGTTGATTCCCAGAGAAGAAAGCGAGCAGCGAGAGAGCTTCCTGATGGGGATGTACACCATCGCCATGGGGACCGCCCCCGGCCTGGTGCCGACCCTGGACCTCGCCGGCAGGACCCGCCTGCTTGATCTCGGTGGCGGACCCGGGACTTGGGCCATCCATTTTTGCGAGCACAATCCCGGCCTGACTGCAACCGTGTTCGATCTGCCGACCACCCGACCCTTCGCCGAAAAAACCATCGCGCAACACGGCCTGAGCGAGCGGATCGCATTCCAAGCGGGTGATTTCCACAGTCAGAAGATCGAAGGCGGTTACGACGTCGTCTGGATGTCCCAGATCCTCCACGGCGAGTGTCCGGCAGATTGCAAGAAGATTGTCGCCAAGGCGGCCAGAGTGCTCCCTCCGGGCGGCATGCTGATCATCCATGAGTTCATCCTCGACGACGACCGGGCCGCCCCGCTGTTTCCCGCCCTGTTCTCACTGAACATGCTGGCCGTCACACAGGCGGGACAATCTTATTCCGAGGGCGAGCTCAAGCGGATGATGGAAAAGGCCGGACTGGTCGATATCCAGCGCACGAGTTACCGGGGTCCCATGGAATCGGGGGTTCTGGTCGGACACAAGCACTGACAGATGAAAACAATCGTTTGTGGAAATTGCTCAAAGAAGCATTTAAAAGAATCCCTTAAAAGGAGTTGTGGCAACTGCTTCGCGTGTACCGGCTGTGAAATATATCAATGCCCCGACTGCCGAAAGAAAATCGTTATTACCCCGATGCGCGATCCCGACATTTAATACTGGCAGAGCCCGGGGGCGCTCCTGGCCGTATTACCGGTTTTTGCGGGGTACGAATGCCGGGGACAGACCAGGCTCCCATCCAAGACGGATATTCCGGGGGAAAACCGCTTCGGTAAATTTTTTTCTTTTATAACGGTCTCGAATAGATTAAAAACTTAGGTACTTTTGCATAGATCTTTCATCCCTCAGCGCATACGATCAGGAAAACGACATTCCCCATGAACGAAGACTCCCTGCCCAGTAACAAAACTCGCATCATTGATCCGGAGGCTAAACGGGAAAGTATTCTGCGCTTTGCCCATCGTCTGTTTGTCGAAAAAGGTTATCATCGTGTCTCGATTCCAACCATTGTTGAGGCGTCAGGAATCAGTACCGGTGCCATCTACAACCTGTTCGGAAGTAAGGAAAATATCGCCCGCACGCTGTATCAGAAGCTGATGGATAGCTTCATGCAGTCTTTTCAGAATCGGCTTCAGGAGTGCACAACGACCTACGAAAAACTGCGGGCCTTTGCCGAGTTGATTTACGAACTGACCGAAAAAGATCCCGATGGAGTTGAGTTTATGCTTTTCATGCGCCATGTTGAGTTCATAGCAGGCATATCACCGGTCTGCATGACCGAACCTTTCAAGCTTGTTCGAGAAATCATCAAGGAGGGGATAGCTTGTGGTGACGTCAAGCCGGGTGACTATTTCGTTTGCGCGGTTACTTATACAGGGGCTATTCTTCGCCCCGTGCAACTGCAGCTGGATTGTATTTTGCCAAGACCGCTGGCGGAAACAGCTGAAGAGTTTATTGATAACGCCTGGGCGGCGATCAAAGCCTGAGTTGCCCGCAGGGATACCGCAAAAAACCGGTTAAGAAGCAGATCCGTTTCCTTTTCCTCAACGATCCTTCTGGTCTCAAGCGGCGCCTTGTCTTTTTCGCTCGCCCTTGGTAACAGTTTTCTACCCTGACCCTGCCTTCCCTTTTCTTTCTTTAAATCAATGGTAAGTTTAACAAAGGCAAGATTAAATCAACCGGATTCAGGAGGTTTTATGCGCTACAACAGACTTGGCAATACCGGACTTTTCGTTTCCGAACTCTGCTTCGGGACCATGACTTTTGGTGGCGGGGAAGGAATTTGGGGCCATATCGGTTCATTGCAACAACAGGATTCTGAGCGATTGATCGGCCGTTCTCTGGACGCCGGCATTAATTTTATTGATACCGCTGATGTTTACGCGCACGGTGTTTCCGAAACCATCACCGGGCGAGCGTTGAAAAACCTCAAGGTTAAACGCGAAGACGTCATCATCGCCACCAAGGTGTTCAGTGAGATGGCAGCCGGGCCCAATGCACGTGGCGCATCCCGTGCCCATATTATGGATGGGGTCAAGGCCAGTCTGAAACGGCTGCAGCTGGATTATATCGATCTCTACCAGATTCATGGTTTCGATCCCGCGACGCCTATGGAAGAAACCGTACGGGCTCTGGAAACATTGGTGTCACAAGGGTTTGTGCGCTATATCGGGGTTTCCAACTGGATGGCCTGGCAGATCATGAAAGGACTCGGTATTGCGGATCGTCTCGGTTTCTCCCGTTTTGCCTCATTGCAGGCCTATTATACAATTGCCGGTCGTGACCTGGAGCGCGAAATCATCCCACTGCTAAAAAGCGAAGGGGTCGGGCTGATGGTCTGGAGCCCTCTGGCAGGTGGTCTGCTGAGCGGCAAATATGGTCGTGACCGAAGCGGTGAAGAGGGCAGCCGCCGGGTGGTTTTCGATTTTCCGCCCGTCGATCTTGAGCGGGCCTACCCCGTGATCGACAGGATGCGTGCGATTGCCGATGAGCGGGGCTGCTCGGTGGCCCGCATCGCCCTTGCCTGGCTGCTACATCAACCTCAGGTCAGCAGCATCATTATCGGCGCTAAACGACCCGAGCAACTTGACGATAATATTGCCGCCATAGATATTGTGCTTTCTGCGGAAGAACTTGCAACGCTCGATGAAGTCAGCCAACTACCGCTTGAATATCCGGCCTGGATGCTGGCGCGTCAGGGAGAAGTCCGCGCCCGGCAACTGGCGGAAGCAAAGCATTAGTCAGACAATTAAGTCAGGAGCAGAACTGTTTATTCTCGCATTTTTAAATACATTGGTGTCACCATTGATATATGGTTAACTGCAAGACCTGATTGCGACTCTATTTGCCCCTCTGTTTTATTGGTGAACCGATGAATTTTGATACTCTCGCGGAGTATGTTCTTAGTTTCTGCACTCGCTATCCGGTTGTGGTTGCGGCAATCGCTATTGTCCTGCTGTTTATGGCTTACAAGAAACCAAAAGAGAGCTTTAAATTTGCCATTCTGTTGTTGTTTATATCCGCAGTGTTCTACTTACTCGGCCTGTTTAGCGACACTCTTTCAACCGGGACCCAAAACGCCAAAGAGGGGATTAATAAATCCAAGGTTCTGGATGATTGAACGTAATTGGGAGAATCAAGCGCACTGCGCTAAAGCGAGGAGACCCGAAAAGTGGACGCCGCCCGCTAACTGCTCAGCAGTAATCACAGCCTTACCCGCGACCATTTCCTAGTCCACCTGCACCTTGCGCATCACCCACCGCAACAGCGCCGGCGAGATCCGGTGCAGCAGCAGACCGATGCGTTCTTTGCCACCGGGGAAAACTTCGGCACGGCCTCTAGCCATGGCAATGATGATCTGTTCAGCACAGATTTCAGCGGAAATTGCCGCTGCCTGACTCGGATCCATTTTGCCATGAAGGGTTCCGTCGCCACGCAGGGCATTACGTGAGACATCGGTGTTGACGAAGCCTGGCGAGGCCACCAGCACCCGGATACCAGCGGCTTGAACCTCTGCACGCAGGGCGTCCATGAACCCTTGCAGCGCATGCTTTGCCGCGGCATAACCGGAACGCTGCGGCGAGGCGAACTTACCCATCAGGCTGCTGACCGAGACGATCTGTCCCGCGCCCCGTTCGAGCATCTGCGGCAGAACCTTCTTGGTCAGATCGACCGCCGCGAGGAAATTGACCTCCAGCAGCAGCCGGTAGACCTCCATACCGGTCTCCGTCACCAGGGCACGCTGGGTCATTCCGGCGTTGTTGATCAGCATTTCCACCGGATATGACAGCTCCTGCAAGCGGTTCCAGGCTGCCTCAATTGACGCTTGTTCGGCGACGTCCATGACCAGACAGAGATGTTCATCTGACCGGCTGCAACTCTGACGTACAGCTTCCAACTTATCGGCCGAGCGTGCGGAGAGGATCAGCCGAGCACCTCGGGGTGCCAGTGCGCGCGCCAAGGCAGCGCCTATGCCCGATGAGGCGCCAGTAATCCAGATGGTCTTATCGGTAAAAGACTTCATAGTAAACACCTAAGGGTTAAAGTATTCTCTCACAATGGTGAGGGAAAAGAGGCCTGATCCCGTCATGAAAGATAACAAACCGCAGGGACATAATACTTATTTCCTAATTGCTATTACCCCCTCAGATAATAAAAATAACTCTTCTTTCATTGCGATTGTACGCTCATCGTCTACTCTTGTTAAGATGATATCAGTTGCATTATTTAAGCATCCTCGGGAGGCCGTAAAATGACAAAATCAAAAGGTACGATAGGAATACTGACCGGTGGCGGCGATGTGCCTGGTCTCAACCCGGCAATCCGGGCAGTTACTGTGCGCGCCCTAGGTGAGGGTTACAAGGTGCTCGGATTGAGACGTGGCTGGGCCGGGCTGGTAGAATTGGTTCGGGATATCAAGGCCGACAACAGCAATTGTGTACAGATTCTGAGCGAGGAGGTTGTCAATCGGGCCGGCCGGACCGGGGGAACTTTTCTACATACCTCGCGCACCAGACCGAGTCATCTGCCCGACTCCAACGTACCGCTGCACCTGCGTGATAGCTACACCGAAAAGATCAATGATCTGACCCCGGAAGTACTCAAAAACCTTGCCTGGCTTGGGATCGACTATTTGATCCCGATCGGTGGTGATGACACCCTCAGCTATGGCAAGCGCCTGCACGAAGAGGGTGTTAACGTGGTAGCTATTCCCAAAACCATGGACAACGACGTTTCCGGAACCGACTACTGTATCGGCTTTTCAACCTGTGTGACTCGCACCATTGAATTAACCCATCGGCTGCGTACCAGTGCCGGCTCACATGAACGATTTCTGGTTCTCGAGGTTTTTGGCCGTTATGCCGGTTTTTCCGCTCTACTGCCTACTATGGCCGGGGCGGCTGATCGCTGCCTGATCCCTGAACAGCCTTTCGAACTTGAGCATCTGACGGAACTGCTCAGCTACGACCGTCGCAAGCATCCTAGCAACTACTCGGTGGTGTTGATTTCAGAAGGGGCAACCATGACCCATCATGACGAGATGTCATTTGAGGGGGAGGAAGCCGATCAATACGGTCACAAGAAGCTGGGCGGGATTGGCGATCAAGTGGCCCAGGGGCTGAAGAATCTTTCACCGCAATTCAACGGCGGCCGGCGGATCAACGTGCTCAGCCAGAGGCTTGGGTATCTGGTGCGTAGCGGTGATCCGGATGCAGTTGATTCCATCGTACCAATGG
>JAPHSA010000034.1 GCA_026193235.1 Deltaproteobacteria bacterium
GGAAAAAATTACCGTTCTGACCGCCTATGATTACCCCTTTGCTCAGCTGATTGACGCAGCCGGTATTGATATGATTCTGGTTGGAGATTCCGTGGGTTCGGTTTTCTCCGGGCATGAGAATACCTTGCCGGTGACCCTGGAAGAGATGATTTATCATACCCGCGCCGTGGTCAGGGGCAGCCATCAGGCTCTCATTGTGACTGATATGCCTTTTATGTCCTATCAGGTTGATGTCCCGGATGCCCGTATGAATGCCGGTCGATTGATAAAAGAAGCTGGCGCTCAGGCGGTAAAGCTTGAAGGTGGTGAACATATGGCGGAAACGATCCGCGCAATTGTCGCTATTGATATTCCGGTGGTAGGTCACATCGGCCTGACGCCTCAGTCGATCCATCGAATGGGTGGCTTTCGGGTTCAGGGTCGCGAAGAAGAACAGGCGCGTAAAATTTTGGCCGATGCGCAAGCGGTCGAAGAGGCCGGCGCTTTTGCGATGGTTCTCGAAGGTATTCCGCAGGATCTTGCCAGACAGGTGACTGAGTCAGTTTCTATTCCGACTATTGGTATCGGTGCGGGCCCTGATTGTGACGGTCAGGTTCTGGTTATTCACGACATCCTTGGTTTGTGCGACAAGTATTCGCCCAAATTTGTTAAGCGCTACGCTGATATCTCAGCAACCATTTCACAAGGCATTGAAACCTACATCAAGGAAGTCAAAGAAGGTGATTTTCCAACTCAAGAACATTCTTTCAAGTAAAAGTTATCTCCATGGACATGATCAACTCAATTGACGAAATGCAGCAACGAGCGCAACTTGCGAGCGTTTCAGGCCAGAAGATATCCTTTGTGCCCACTATGGGTTATCTCCATAAGGGCCACCTGTCGTTGCTTGAAGAGGGGCGGAAACGGGGAGACCTGCTGGTCCTTTCTATTTTCGTTAACCCCACACAGTTTGGCCAGGGAGAAGACTTCGAGGATTATCCGCGCGATCTTCAGCGCGACGCTGATCTGGCTGAACAGGCCGGGGTCGATATTATTTTTGCACCAACGGCCAAGGCAATGTATCCGCAACACTATGCGACCTATGTCGAGGTTGAAGGGATAACCGAGAACTTATGTGGTGCCAGCCGTCCCGGACATTTCCGCGGTGTTGCCACGGTGGTCACTAAGTTATTCAATATCGTTCAGCCGGATAGCGCCATTTTTGGTACCAAGGATTTTCAACAGTTAGCCGTTATTCGGCGGATGACGGCGGATATGAATATGCCGGTTACGATTGTCGGGATGCCGATCTTTCGTGAAAGAGACGGGCTGGCAATGAGCTCGCGTAATGTTTATCTGTCCGCTGACCAGCGCCAGCAGGCTTTAGTGCTTTCGCAGTCACTTGCCGTTGCGCGACAATTGGTGGCTGCTGGTGAGCTGAGCAGCGCTACTATCATTCAATCTTTGAAAACGAAGATTTCCGCTCAGCCAGACGCGCACATTGATTATATTCAGATCTGCCATCAGCTCAGCCTTGCCGATCAAGAGCAGGTTGATATTGATTCCGTTCTTCTGCTGGCTGTGTATGTGGGCCAGACAAGATTGATTGACAATGGCTATCTGGTGGAGAAAACATGACAGAAATAGCTCTCGCTAGCCTGCAAAATCTTTACCGGATTTTCACCGTTCCTGAAGCGCCCGATTCAACCCTGGGCGCAATTGATCAGGCGATCAGCGAAAATGTAGAAGATTTTCTCCATAAACACATCGTTGCTCTCGAGCGCAGTTTAGAAGAAATAGAAAAGGATTTTTCCTTTGCCGCGATTCCGGAAGAGCCAACATTTGTTTCCGAATATACTGAATTTGTGAAGCAGAAGCTGGTAGCGCAATCTGTTCATACCGCCGCCCCGGGATTTGTTGGTCACATGACATCGGCGCTGCCCTATTTCATGTTGCCGTTATCACGCATCATGACAGCGCTGAATCAGAATCTGGTCAAAGTAGAAACATCCAAGGCTTTTACGCCGCTGGAACGGCAGGTCTTAGCCATGCTTCATCGGCTGATTTACCTGCGGGAAGATAAGTTTTACGACCAATGGATTCACGACAGTGAACATGCCCTTGGGGCGTTCTGCTCAGGTGGAACTATTGCCAATACAACGGCGCTCTGGGCAGCAAGAAATCGTTTATTTCAGCCTGAGGGTGATTTTCGTGGGATTGCCGAAGAGGGTTTATTCAAGGCTTATCAGCATCTGAAATGTGAAGGGCTGGCTGTGCTTGTATCCCGGCGGGCTCATTATTCTCTGAAAAAGGCAACGGATCTTCTGGGGCTCGGTCGTGATAACCTCATTCTGGTTGATACGGACCTCGATAATCGTATTGATTTAATTTCCTTAAAAGAACAATACCGGGAGTTGCTGAAAAGAAATATCCGTCCGCTGGCGCTGGTCGGCATTGCCGGAACGACAGAAACCGGTCATGTGGATCCACTTGACAAAATGGCCGACTTCGCTGCCGAGATCGGCTGTCATTTCCACGTCGATGCCGCCTGGGGCGGGCCGACGCTGTTCTCTGATACTCATCGCCATCTACTCAGGGGTATAGAACGGGCGGATTCAGTCACCATCGATGCTCATAAACAACTTTATGTCCCGATGGGTGCCGGTATGGTCCTCTTTAAAAGTCCCGATACGCTATCGGCAATAGAACATCATGCGAACTATATTTTGCGCCATGGTTCCAAAGATCTCGGCAGTCATACATTAGAAGGTTCGCGGCCAGGTAAAGCACTGCTGGTTCATGCCGGACTTTCGATTATTGGACGTAAAGGTTACGAGTTACTCATCGATTTGGGGATTGAGCGGGCGCGGAAATTTGCAGAACTCATCGATCAGCATCCAAATTTCGAACTCATCACCAAACCTGAATTAAATATTCTGACCTATCGCTTTAACCCCGATTGGTTGCAGGACCTGTTGCCCCGGCTTGATCCGGCACTTTTGAATCAAGTCAACCAGTTACTTGATCAAATTGTTCAGGAAGTGCAGAAGCGACAACGTGAAGCTGGGAAGACTTTTGTGTCGCGAACGCGATTGCGTGCGGCAAAATATGATAATGGTCAACAAATCACGGTTTTTCGCTCGGTGCTGGCGAACCCGCTCACAACGGAAAAGATTTTGTCTGAGGTTTTGCAGGAACAGTGTGATATTGTCCGGGACACGGAAGTTCAGCGTTTATTGGAACAGATCAAAACACTGCTGAAAAATGCAAAACCAGCTGCCGCTATTTGATTTTTTAGGACTCTGATTTGACCCGTATCTTTACTGCGAATTACCTGGTTTCCGGTGACGCCCCGCCCATTGAAGGTGGGGCGTTGCTCGCTCGTGAAGGGAAAATATGTGCACGAGGAAAAGTCAAAGACCTCAAGCCTGATTTCCCTGAGGCTGAAGTTGTTGATTTTGGCGAGGCTTTACTGGTCCCGTTGCTGATTAACGCCCACACGCACCTTGAATTGACAGATTATCCAAAATGGGCACTGGAAACAGGCCATACGGACGAACCAGCCGGTTTCATTGACTGGATTTTGCAACTGATTAAAATTAAGTCGCAGCTGAAAATAGCAGATTACCAGGCCTCCCTTGCGCACGGAATTGCGCTGTCGATTGCCTCTGGTACCGGAGCCGTAGGCGATATCCTGGCTCATCATGCAGTCCGCACTGCCTATCAGAAGAGCAGCCTTTCCGGCTGCTTGTTTTTGGAGACCCTGGGCCATGACCCGGCAATGATTCAACGACTGAATAATCGTCTGGATATAGCTTTACAAGAGACCATTGACAGCCCCGTTAAGCTGGGTCTTTCGCCGCATTCGCCCTACACCATAAGTGCGGAATACTTAAAACAGATTTATGCACGCTGTAAACGCGATGGCTTACGCTGCACAACCCATCTCGCCGAATCTTCTGAAGAGGTTGATTTTATTGAGTCTGGCCGCGGTCCCTTCGCAAGCAGGTTTTACCCCCAAATAGGCTGGGAAAATTATATTCCACGCACGTCATTTTGTCGCCCGGCTGAGTATCTGGAACAACAGGGTGGGCTGTTTCCCGGCAATCTATTAGTCCATGGTGTGCAATTGAATAATACCGAGATCGCTCTGCTTGGACGTAAGCAGATGCACCTGGCTCTGTGCCCACGCTCCAACGCGCGGCTTAATGTCGGTAAGGCTCCTGCGGGGAAATTACTCGCTGCTGGGGTCAATCTGGCACTGGGAACCGACAGCCTGGCAAGTTGTGAGAGTCTGTCAATCTGGGATGAAATGACTTTTGCACATCGCTGGTTTTCGGGTGAGCTGGATGCTCCAACGCTGTTCCAACTGGCGACATCTGGCGGTGCAAAAGCACTCGGGGTGGAGAACCAACTGGGTTCTTTGTCTGTCGGTAAAACAGCCGGTTTCCAAGTGCTGCGACCAGAAACACCAGTTGCTGAAAATGAGATTTTCGATTATTTTTTTTCCCCTGAGTGCCCACGGGACATTGATCAGATTTATCATCATGGCAAACCGCAGTTGTCTGGACAACACAAGCAGGTTACACTGAAATGACAGCAGGTTATAATTTATGATTGAAGAATTCGGAACAATAATTGAGCTTAAAGATCAGCAGATTGCAGTTGTTCAGTGCATGAAGCATAGTGCCTGTCATCACTGCCCTTCGTCGGGGTCTTGTCAGTTGGGGGACGATAACGAATCGATGCTGGTTGAAGCTTTGAATCAGGCTGGTGGAAAGCTGAATGATCGGGTTAAGGTGGTGACGACAACCAAAAACTTTTTGCAGTCGTCCTTTCTGCTTTATATCGTTCCGATTATCGGGTTGCTGATTGGCGCCTACCTTGGTCAGCTTATCGGTGACAGTAACCCCACTGCAATCGATCCATCTCTATTGTCAGCCTTAACGGGTGTTGTTTTTCTGGTTTTTACTTTTCTGGCAATCCGTTTTTTCACCCGCAGATTAAAACGTGAAAAGTTTATGCCAACGATTGTCGCCGTACAGTTTTCTGCAGAAATGCAGGGTGAGTCGGCCTGACCATGGGTATTAAGATCATCGCCACCAACAAGAAGGCCTATCACGAGTACTATATAGAGGAAACTTTTGAAGCCGGAATTGTGTTGACCGGAACCGAGGTGAAATCGATTCGTGTGGGCAAGGTCAATCTGAAGGAGTCCTTCTGTCGGATCAAGGACGGTGAGCTGTTTATTAACAATATGAACATCAGTCCTTATGATTTTGGTAATCGTGAAAACCACGACCCGACCCGAATGCGTAAGCTACTACTACACCATGCTGAGATCGATAAATTGATCCGCCTGACCGAACAGAAGGGGATGGCGATGGTGCCGACAAAAATCTACTTCAAGCGTAACCATGTTAAGCTTGAGATCGGAATCGGTCGTGGTAAGAACCTGCACGACAAGCGCCATACGCTAAAGAGCAAGGAAGCAGATCGTGAAATGGCCAAAGCGTTAAAGAGCGCTTTTAGATAGCTTGGCATCAGCGCCATTATGTGCCATAATGGTTCAGTAAGTTGACTCTAAATAGTTGAATAACAATAATTTTTAAGAAATGGGGGTGTCAAGGTTTCGACGGGGGACGGAAACGAAGTGCCGCATGCCGGAGTGGGCTGGCTCCGTAACAAGCCCAACTTAACTAAACGCAGACACTGACGTTAGTTACGCACTAGCAGCTTAATGCTGCTACGTCTCAACATTCATCGCCTGTGTGGTTGATGAGACGTTAATTTAGCAGGCTAGTTTCAGCGAGTGTCTGTGGCGCTGGAGCGAAACTTAAGCAGACTCGCC
>JAPHSA010000010.1 GCA_026193235.1 Deltaproteobacteria bacterium
AGTCTCGCGGGGTTGATTAATCAGGTCGGTAAAAAGGTTGAGGGTACTGAAAATATCGGGTTGCGCTTGAAGCAAGACATCTCCTTCGCCATAGGCGGCAATAACAGGAAGCTGGTTTGCTACACCAGTCAAAATCTGGTGCCCTTCGAGTTCAACGTTATAAGACAGCCCATGAAGTTTAAGTGCCATCCGATTGGGATTGGTGACATGCAGCCCTATTTCAAAGGTTGGAACAATACCGGTGGATGGCAGCACCCTGAAGCTGGAAACATTCACCGTTGGTGTTTCAAACCCTGGATGCAGCGGAGCACAGGAAACGAGCAGGATCATCATTGCAAACAGACTCAATTTTTTAAATGTCATCATAAACACCTCAGAGTTGCAGAACCATCAATAACTGTATGCCCTGCGCATACGATCTTCCAAACGCCCGGCCAGCCACGAGCACCCGTAAGTTAAGCAGAAATAGAGCAGCGTGACGGTGATCCAGACCTCAAAGGTCAAGTAGGTCGCCGCCATCAATTCCATTCCTTGAAACGTCAGTTCCTGGATGGAAATGACTGAAACAATAGCGGAATCCTTGATTGTAGAAATAGCCTGCCCGGCCAATGGCGGGATCATCCGTTGAAAAGCCTGCGGCAGAATGATCTGTTGCAGTATCTGCCAGCGGTGCATTCCGAGAGCTCGAGCTGCTTCCCATTGACCATTTTCTATGCTGTTGATCCCCGCACGAACAATTTCACCGATATAGGCACCTTCAAAAAGTGCCAAAGTCAGTACGGCAGCAATAAAAGCTTCCAATTGATCTGGCGGAGCAAAACACCATTGAGCCAGATACTGAACCCAGGCTGGTGCGGCTGCTACCCGCTCTGCGATTTCCAGAAAAGGCAGAATCTGATCACTGATAAAAAAGTAAAAGATAAAAACCAGGACCAGTGGTGGTAAATTCCGCAGCAGAGTCACATAGGAACTCCCGACCAGGCGGTTGAAAAGGTGCAGGCTGGTGCGCATCAATCCAGCAATCAATCCGATAGGTAACGCCAGCAACAAGCTCCAGACGCTGAGACGGATGGTTGTCATCAAACCAAGCAGCAGCAGATTCGGCACCCAGCCATCGGTTGCGTCCTGTCGGAGGAGATACTGGGGAATAACTTTCCAGTTCCAATGGTATTCCAAACCGGTATTGACCCGATAACCCAGGTAGGCAAAAGCGCCGATGAGGAGCAACAATAACAGGTTATCTAAGCGGCCCCAGCGGGCCCGGCGGCGGGACAGCAAATCTCGCTCCTGCAACGACAATAGGCGGTGGATAAAAAATACTATTGACTGTCAAAAGCCCTGTCTGGGTAAAAAACAGGGCTTCCTTCAGCGGACTTACTCGATCTGACTTTTCCAATCCTGGGTAGTAAACCAGAAATCGTAGCGCTCCTGCAACCAGCCATCAGCGTTGCGGACACGAATCCAGTTATTGAGAAAATTGAGAAAATCAGCATCCCCTTTGCGGATGGCAAAACCAATCGGTTCTTTGGTAAAGGTTTTTCCTGCCAATGGCAAAAACAGTTTGTCGGCATATTTTAACGTCTGAAATTCCGGGAAGGGTTGAGAAGAGACCATCGCTGCAGCACGTTTATTCAAGACCTCTTGCAAGGCTTGCCCTTCATCATCAAAGAGACGAATTGTGGCCTTGGGAAAATGTTTTTTAGCAGCAGAGGCTGCCGTCGTTCCAATCCGCGCGACGATCGTCACCTGCGGATCATTAAAAGCCTCAAGTCCTGCGTACCCGGCAGCAACTTGGCTGTTCGCAACGATCGACATGCCGGAAAACTCATAGGGATCGCTGAAATTGACCTTCAGATTGCGTTCAGGGGTAATCCCCATCCCGCCGATAATAACGTCAAATTTACCGGTCATCAGGGCCGGGATAATACCTGACCATTTGGTTGGCACAAAATCAATCTCCACCCCCATATCTGCGGCCAGCTTTTTTGCCACGTCAATCTCAAAGCCAGTATAGCCGCCCTGCTTATCTTTCATCGCCCAGGGCACAAAGGTCGAAAACCCGACCCTGAGCTTGTTTTTATCAATGACTTGTTCCAGGGTGCTCTCATTTATCAGGTTTTGACGGGTATTTTCGGCCCAGAGCGGAGTAGCCAAAAAGATCACGACCAAGAATAGAGCTAATCCAATACGCAGTTTCATAGTTGTCTCCTGTTTTTTATTCAGCTTTCGTGAGCGGACAGTTGATATTCCAAGTATTTTACCAGAATTGAGAGGATCATTGTCACCCCCAGGTAAATTGCCGCAACAACAAACCAGATTTCAAAGGTAAGAAAGGTTTCCGAGATAATCTGTTGCCCCTGCATGGTCAAGTCATAGATCGCGATCGTCGACACCAGCGCGGAATCCTTAACCAGAGAAATCCCCTGGCTGGTCAAGGGAGGAATCATCTGCCGCAAGGCCTGGGGCAGAATGATATGACGATAACTTTGACCGCGGTTCATCCCCAATGACGAGGAAGCCTCCCACTGTCCGGCAGGAATGGCGAGGATACCAGCACGAATAATTTCAGAAGCGTAGGCCCCCTCGAAGAGGCTTAAAGCTAAAACGGCTGAGGTAAAGCGGCCAAGATCTAAAATGGGCGCAAAAACAAAATAGATGATAAAAATCTGAATGAGAAGAGGAGTGTTGCGGATCAGCTCCAGATAGGCCCAGGCGATCCCCCGCGCCATCGGACTGTTGGACAGGCGCATCAATGCCGAAATCAGCCCAATGCTCATCGACAGGAAGAGGCTGACAAAGGTAATTCCCAGGGTCAGCCATAATCCCTGGAGCAGTGGTCCAGCCTGCCAACCGGTTTCAGTCGTTTTTATCAGGTAGCGCGGTACCCGGTTCCACTGCCAGTTATAGCCCAGGTTCTCCGCGCCCTGCATCAAACCGAGATAACAGCCGGCCAGAAGACATAAAAACGCACCAACCTGCAACAGCGTTGAAAGACGTATATTCGCTAGATATTGAAGTGGAATAATAATTTTAATCTCCAGATCAGGAACAGGTAAAACCGGGCTTCTGCTTAAAAATATACTGCTGGTGATACTCTTCAGCCCGCCAGAAAGGACCGGCCAATGTGATTGCTGTCACAACCGGATTATCAAACTGTCCCGACCTGTCAATAGCGCTTTTCGACTCTTCAGCTTGCTGGCGCTGTTCATCCGTGTAGTAAAAAATCTCCGAACGGTACTGGGTACCAAAATCAACCCCCTGGCGGTTCAGGGTTGTCGGATTATGTTTGGCCCAAAATCGATCAAGCAGGGCATGATAGCTGATAACCTCCGGGTCAAATTCCACTTCAACCACCTCAGCGTGTCCCGTTTCCCCGGTGCAGACCTGCTTATAGCTCGGGTTATCCGTTGTGCCGCCCATATATCCGACGGTTGTTTTAATAACACCCCTGAGGGTTCTGAACGCTTCTTCGACCCCCCAGAAACATCCAGCGGCAAAGGTTGCTTTTTCCATTTATTCACTCCGCCTCAATAATTGCTGGCCAACCCAATAACGTGAAAATTGCAGGGCAGTCCGGCCACAGCGTTTACTTTTATCATGCGACCATTTCAGCGCCGTTTTATTCAGCTCCTCATCAATGACCGGCTCAAGCTGGTGAGCATGTGAAAACTTTACCACCAATTGCCGAACCAGTTCGAGATATTGATCCTGGCTGAAAATATGAAATGGCACCCACAAACCAAAACGATCGGCCAGAGAGGTTTTCTCTTCAACCGCCTCCCCAGAATGCAACTCATTATTCACCATTTTGAAACCGAGGTTGTCGGTTGCATATTCCGGCAACAGATGCCGCCGATTAGAAGTCACATAAAAACGCACATGTTCCGGAGCAGCATAAACCGCACCATCTAAAGCACTTTTCAGAACCTTATAACTCGATTCACCCGGTTCGAAGGAGAGATCATCACAGAGGATAATAAAACGGTAAGGCTCTCCTTTTATCGCTGCAAAAATTTC
>JAPHSA010000243.1 GCA_026193235.1 Deltaproteobacteria bacterium
GAATTAATTGCTTTCAGTCATCGAATTGCTGACTTTGAGAAGCGTGGAGTCCAGGTTATCGGTTGTTCAATCGATTCCCAGTTCACTCATCTTGCTTGGAGGAATACCCCGGTGAGCGAAGGTGGTATCGGCCCAGTCAGATATCCATTGGTGGCTGATGTCAAGCATGAGATCTGCCGCGCCTATGATGTCGAGCTTGATCCGGCCGGGGTTGCCCTGCGTGGCTCATTCCTTATCGATAAAGCAGGCGTTGTCCGTCACCAGGTTGTCAATGACCTGCCATTGGGGCGTAATATCGACGAAATGTTACGGATGGTTGATGCCGTGCAATTCCATGAACAGCACGGAGAAGTCTGCCCGGCTGGCTGGAATCAGGGCGATAAAGGGATGGTCGCCGATGGCCAAGGCGTTGCCGCTTATCTGGCAGAGGAAGGTGATAAGCTTTAATAAACGAACCTTCAGTGTTCGGAGGGGGATCGTAATTGAAGCTGCTGAGCAAGTGAAAAAATAAAATATATACATTTTCATAGACTTATAAATAGTCGTTTAGAAAAAAAGACAGCGGAAGCTGTCTTTTTTTATTGATTATTAATCCACGATAAGGTTTAATCTGCCCAACATTAGTATTTTCAAAGTAAAGTTTACTAAGGGGAGGCCGTCCTGGGACGTTATCAGGGTAAGAAGAAGGTCAATGATAAGACTGTTGCTGTCTGCCGAGAGGCGGATGGAATTAGCCTTGCCAGCATTAGGTATGGGCAGTCAGGTAAGCCGGTACTGCAACTGGCAACGCGGGATTCTTTTTCTTCAGCCGCTGAGCAAGTGAAGGTGCTGGATCAATTGATTCACCAACACCATTTGCAAAAATCACATTGCGTCAACATTCTCTCGCACGAATTTTACCAGTTGACTCAGGTTGATATGTCTGAGCTATCGGCAGATGAGCGTCGCGATGCGGCCCGTTGGCAGATTCGTGAACGGATTGATTATCCACCCGAGGAAGCTGTAGTTGACCTGTTTGAGGTTGCACCGTTCAGCAGTGAAAAAAAACCGCTGACGTATGTTGTTTCAGCACAGGAGAAAATTCTTCGAGATCGTGTTGAATTATTCAATAATTGTGACCTTAAGCTGGTTGCCATAGATATCCCTGAATTTGCCCTGCGTAACATTTGCGATCTGTTTACTGAAGATTCTCGCGGGGTGGCGATTCTTCTGTTGTTAGAAGAAAGCGGTATGCTGGTTATCGCCCGTGACGGTACTTTGTACCTGACCCGTCTGTTCAGCACCGGAATGAATGATCTGATTCCCTACGCCAATGGCGAATTTGAAGCATTGACCGACCGTCTCGACGCAATTGTTCTGGAAATTCAGCGCTCCTTCGATTTTTGTGAAAGTACCTTCCACCTGCCGATGGTTTCGCGTTTGTTGGTTGCTCAAACCGGGCTGGAAATCCCAGCAGTCATCAGCTATTTGAATGAATATTTATCGACCCAGGTTGAAACATTCAGTTTCTCGGGAGTGCTAACCGTTTCTGAAGATGTCGATCCGCTCCAGTTAAATCGTAACCTATTGGCGATCGGTGGAGCGTTAAGGCAGGAGAGCAACTAATGCGGCAGCAGATTAACCTCTATCAGGATATTTTAATTGATAAGCCGAAGCCGCTGCAAAGTCGCCAAAGCGGCTTGTTGTTGCTGGTTACAGTTCTCTGTCTGGTCCTCATATCTGTTTACAGCTATTGGCAGAATTACAATCTCAATACCGAAGTCAAAAGGCTTCAAGCACAACAACTCGTTGAGAGTACGCGCATTGCTGCACTTGAAAAACAGTATCCCGAACGCCAAAAAAATGTCCTGCTGGAAGAAAACATTCAACGACTAGAACAGGAAATTCAGGGACAAAACAGAGCTCTGAGCTATTTTTCCGGTCAGGATGAGGACGGTAACGGGAAAATATTGGCCTCACTTGAAGGCTTGGCCCAGTATCCTCTGAAAGGAATCTGGCTGAGTCGCATCAGGCTCCTGGATGGTGGGACTGAAGTTCAGCTATCCGGCAGCGCTGTAAAAGCCGATACGATTCCGGATTATTTGGATTTGATCGGTGAAAACCACATTTTTGGGGGCAAAGTCTTTGCCCGGCTTAAGTTAAATCGGCTCAAAGAGCAGGCCGGGCAGGTTGATTTCATGCTTGAAAGTTCTCAGGAGGCAACGCGATGACGACAACATCCTCCTCCATGACTCAATGGTTTGATCAGCGTCCTCTCCGTGAGCGCGCATTGCTGCTGGTTTGTTCATTTATTGTTTTGATCTTTCTGACCAGCATTCTTGTTCTTCAGCCACTGTCACAAAAAACGCAGAGTAGAAGAAATGAACTGACAGAGCTGAAAAACAGTCTGGTTGAGTTGAAAACTCAGGAAACAGTTGTCACCGCTCGAAGAAATAACGATCCGGATCGGGAAAACCGGTTGCGTCTTGAAATTCTGGAGCAGGAATCAAGTAAACTCCAGCAGCAGCTCCAAGCCAGCATTGTCAATCTTGTTGCTCCACGTGATATGCCAGAGCTCCTCAAGAATCTGCTGACCCGACAGAAGAACCTTCAGCTGGTCAGTTTGGAAAACCTGCCGCCCGAGCAGCTTGTCCTGGAGCAAAAAGCCGCCCCAGACTCCCTTGGACCAGTTCTGTATCGGCATGGGCTGCGTATGGAGTTTTCCGGGGATTATCTGACTTTATTGAGATATTTGAACCAGTTGGAAGAGTTGCCGCGCGCGCTGGTTTGGGATGAAGTCGACATTGAAACTCGGGAGTATCCAGAGTCCAGGGTGCGCATCCAGGTGCATACATTAAGTTTATCGGAGGGCTGGATCGGTGGCTAAAGTGACTATTCTTATCCTTGTGTTTGTGCTGGCAGGGGCCCCGCAAATATTTGCGGCACAAAAAAATCAGCTGCTTGATCCCATGCGCCCGTTGAATTATCAGCGGACTGTCCCGGAAAAATCACCAGTAAAGTCTCCGGCAGATCAAGTCAACACGCAAGCCTGGAAATTGACGGCGGTTCTGATTTCAGAAACACGTTCCGTTGCCGTCATAAACGGTCAATCTTTGCAAGAGGGCGATCTGCTGGATGGCTATAAATTGATTCAGATACAAACAGATCGCGTTGTCATGAAAAATAAACAAAATAAATTGGTTTTACGTCGGACTGGAACCGGCCTAAGAAAAGATATTCGTTGATTTTGAATATCAGGAGATAGGAGAACATCGTGAACTCGTTGTCTATGAACCGGCCACTGGGCTTATTTTTTGTCTCGGTATTGATGCTTTTGGTTGCTGCCTGCGCCCCTCAACCGCGCGGTGGTTCCTCTGTGGATGCCATTCAAAATGCCCTTGAAACTCCACCTGCCTCCAGTCAGCAAACAGTGGCTCCGCCACCCCCCCCGGAGATTCGTTCAGCCCTGATACCGGATGAACAGATGTCGCGGGTCAAGACCGCTATGGTAGACGAAGCGCGTTTTGATATTGCAGCCAGTCAGGTTTCAGCCCGTGATTTTTTCATGAGCCTGGTCGAAGGCAGCAGCATCAATATGGTTGTCCATCCACAGGTAATCGGCGATATCAGCGTTGACCTGAAAAAAACAACCATAGAAGAAGTGCTTCAGGTTATCCATAACGTCTATGGCTTCCCTTATTTTAAAACTGGTAATGTTTATCAGGTCATGCCCGCTGGTTTACAGGCGCGGACTTTCCAGGTGAATTATCTCAACCTCGTCCGTAAGGGGACGTCACAGACCCGGGTCAGCTCGGGGCAGGTCACCCAGGTGGAAGATAGCGAGGATGACAATGGTGACAGCAACACCAGTAGTGGCGGGGGGATCTCCGGCAGTCGCATTGATACCGAATCAACTGCAGATTTCTGGCCTGAACTGCGCGATGCCATTCAGGGGTTAATCGGTAGCGATGGCGGGCGTAAAGTTATTATTCAGCCGCAGGCCAGTGTTGTAGTGGTTATGGCGATGCCCGATGAACTGCGGTTGGTCGAAGAATATCTGAAGATGATTCAAAGTAATTTACAGCGCCAGGTTGTCATTGAAGCCAAAATCATTGAGGTCAGTCTGGCCGATGGTTTCCAGACCGGAATCAACTGGGCCGCCCTGGCTGAAACGCAGAGCGGGAAAAGTGCTTTGTTCGGACAAAGCGGCGGTGGTTCTGTTTTTACCCAAGGGGTGACCGAGAGTGCCGGTAATAGTGGCAATCTTACACCGGGGCAGATTTTACCGAACGGCCTGGACTCCATGGTCTTTGGTGGCGTGTTCAGTCTTGCGCTGAATTTTAATGATTTTCAGGCTTTTGTTGAAATGCTGGAAAGCCAGGGCGATGTCCAGGTGCTTTCCAGTCCACGGATTTCTACTGTCAATAATCAAAAAGCAGTCATCAAAGTGGGCACCGACGAATATTTTGTAACCGATATCTCCAGCGATACGAATACCGGAACCACGACGACAAGTTCGACGGATATTACCCTGACGCCTTTCTTTTCGGGAATTGCACTGGATGTCACTCCGCAGATCGACCCGACCGGTCAGATTACCTTGCATATTCATCCAACGGTCAGTGAAGTCGTTGATCAGAATAAGCAGATCAACGTGTTTGGGGTGGACCAGAGCATCCCCGTTGCCTTCAGTACGGTGCGGGAGTCGGATAGTGTCGTGCATGCCCGAAGCGGTCAATTGGTCATCATCGGGGGGTTGATGCAGGAAAATATCACTAAGGATGAATCGGGAATCCCGGTACTGAGCAAAATTCCCGGATTGGGGGCCCTGTTCCGTCATACCCGGTCAAGCTCCCGTAAGAGTGAACTGGTGATTTTGTTGCGTCCACAGGTCATTGCCAGCCCTGCCGACTGGGAAGCAAGCCTCGAGGCGTCGCGCCAACGGATTAACCAGCTTGCTCCACAGTTACAGCAAAACTGGCGCCAGTTTTAACCTATTTCTCTCTGATTAACAGTTTATGCGCCAGATCATGAAACGGGTTTTGTGGAATGTATGAGCAGTTTTATGGCCTCAGGGAGAAACCATTTTCTCTGACGCCGGACACCGAATATTTTTACCGTTACAGCGGTCATCAGGAAGCACTTAATGTGCTGTTGATAGCCCTGCGTAATGGTGAGGGGTTTGTGCGCGTGACGGGAGAGGTGGGTACCGGTAAAACCCTGCTCTGTCGCCAGCTATTGAAATTATTGCAAGACGACTGTGCAACCGCCTACCTGCCCAACCCATTGCTGACCCCGCTGGAACTCTATCAAGCGATTGCGCATGAACTGCAACTGGGTTTGCCGCCAGAGTCTTCGGTTCAGCAACTGCATCAGGGCATTTTTGCTGAGCTGGTACGGCTGAAAGAACTTAAGCGCCCCCTTGTGGTTTTAATTGATGAGGCTCAGGCGATGCCCCATCGCAGTCTCGAAGCAATCCGGCTGCTCAGTAATCTGGAAACGGAAAAAGAGAAGCTGCTACACATTTTTTTCTTTGCCCAGCCAGAATTTGATCAGCGTCTGGCAGAACCGAACCTGCGGCAATTGCGACAGCGGATCACCTTTTCTTATCGCTTATCGACGCTGAAACGCAAAGAACTCCCAGCCTATCTGAATCATCGCTTGCAGGTTGCCGGCTTTAAAGGCCAGCTTCTGTTTGCAGAGTCCGCGATTAGACTGCTTCATCGGGCTAGCCTTGGCGTCCCACGATTGATTAATCTGCTCGCCCATAAGGCCTTGCTGGTTGGTTACGGCAAGGGGATAAGGAAAATTGATCACAAAATGGTCGCTGCTGCCATTAAAGATACGCCCGGTTTGAAAATTCCTCATCGGCACATCCTGCCACCCTATGCCCTGGAACTCAGCATGGTCATGCTGGTTGCTGTTACTACTCTGCTGGTGTGGGGGGCGCTGCGATGAGTCTGATTAATGATATGCTGCGTGATCTGGAAACCCGTAGTAAACAGGATAAAAAGAATTGTCCTGATGTTGAGGCAGAGGCGGTCGTTGGGTGTCAATCCCCTGAAAAATCTCAACTGTGGCTTTACGCCATTGGGTTTCTTTTGCTCGGGGGGATTGTCTGGTCGGGTCTGAAATTCGTGCCCGGAACTTTGCCAAACGATGCAAGTCTGTCCGTTAAAGCGATTGTGCAACCGGTTCCATCTGCTGCTGATTCAACTCTCAATGACCTTTCTCCCTCAGGGTCTCAGCCTGAGGTCGGTACGCCAGTCAAACTCGATGCCGTCTCCCTGGCAACAGCATTCCCGCTAGTGCAGGACAGCACCGCGAAGCTGCTCGGTCTTGGAATCTCCGAATCCGCAACGGCGGTGCAACTGAGGTTAACTTTTGCTCAATTGCCGGAATATCGCCTGCTGCAGAATGGTGTGGGAGCAGCCCAACTGGTCGTCAGTTTCAGCCGAACTCAGCTAGGGGGTGATTTTGACGTTCCTGAACTGACCGGCGAACTTCTGCGGCGTATCAGCCTGCTCCCGCGGCAGGAAACTTTGCAGCTGCTGGTCGATCTCGATGATCGGGCTCAAGTCCAGAGCTTCCAGCTGGTTGAAAGCAATGACCGAGAATACCAGTTGATTATTGATATTGCTGCAGTAACCCCACTGACGAAAACACAGGAAGAGCCGACCCCACAGCCTGCCGCTAAGGTAGAGGTTGCTCCTGTAATACCAGCCCTGCCATCCGGCCAACCGGTCGTCGTGTCAGAGACGGCAAAAGTCAGCAAAAGTAATAATCCACTCAGCCGTGATCAACAGGCCTATCAATCCGGGTTGGAGCAACTCGATCAGGGGAATGCGACTGCGGCAGAAGC
>JAPHSA010000183.1 GCA_026193235.1 Deltaproteobacteria bacterium
CTTCCTTCTATTGCTGACAACCTTGCTGGCCGGCTGCAGTCACACCAGCATCGGGGTACAGAACGCCCGATTGATGCCCTGCCCTGCGTCACCGAATTGTGTATCGACTGATGCCACTGACACAAAGCACCAGATAGCACCCTTCAAAATCAAGAGTTCGGATATTGATGTCTGGCAGCAGATACAACAGCAGGTCAGTGCGTTGCCAAAGACTCAGATTGTCACCGCAACAGAAAATTATCTGCACGCAGAATGCCGCAGCTCCCTGTTCGGCTTTATCGACGATCTGGAGTTTCTGCTGCGGCCGGAACAGGGGGAGATTGCCATCCGTTCTGCGGCTCGACTCGGCTATTCGGATCTGGGCGTCAACCGGAAGCGGGTTGAAAGCTTGCGCGCGCTGCTGACCGGGCAGGGGCTGTTGGAGTAAGCTGTTATTCTAAAGTTGCAGGAACAGACGAAATAACTTGTTTTTCTACGCGCAGACAGGATTCAGGCTATGAACAAAAAATCTCAGTCGATTTTCGTCGCCGGGGCAACCGGATATATCGGTGGCCGTCTGCTCCCCCGACTGCTGGAGGCCGGTTACCCGGTTGTCGCTCTGGCGCGGGCGCCGGAAAAACTCAAAGACCGACCATGGGCAAAGCACAGCAACCTGACTATTATCAAGGGGGATGTCCTCGATCCGGGATCACTGAACCGGGCCCTTAAAGGCTGCCGAGCCGCCTACTATCTGGTTCACTCAATGAACCCGGATGTCGAAGACTTTTCCCAAACGGATCGGATCGCCGCGAAGAACATGGCAGAAGCAGCGGCAACCGCAAATCTGGAGCAGATCATTTACCTGAGCGGGCTGGGTGAAGAACAGAGCCAACTCAGCCACCACCTGCAATCACGGACCGAGGTTGGCAACATTCTTCAGCAGGGGACGGTTCCGGTAACCATTCTGCGCGCGGCCATGATCATCGGCTCCGGCAGCGCATCTTTTGAAATCCTCCGCTACCTGGTCGACCGGTTACCGGTGATGATCACTCCGCGCTGGGTTGACACCCCCTGTCAGCCAATTGGTGTACGCAATGTCCTGCACTATCTGATCGGCTGCCTGGAAAAGCAGGAGGTAATTGGCGGAACTTTTGATATCGGTCAGCCGGAGGTCATCAACTACCGGAAACTGATGGAGGTGTACGCCGAAGAAGCAGGCCTGCCGCGGCGCTGGATCATCCCCGTGCCGGTATTGACCCCGCGACTCAGCTCCTACTGGATACACCTGGTCACCCCGGTTCCGGCGGCGATTGCCCGACCACTGGCCGAGGGGTTGAGTAACCCGGTCATCTGCCATGAAAATCGGCTCGCCACCCTCCTACCCCAGGAACTTTTCGATTGCCGTAAGGCGATCCGACTGGCGCTTGACCTCCTCAAACAACATCAGGTTGAAACCTCCTGGACCGATTCGGGAACGATGCATCCAGCGGAATGGAGTGTGCCCGGCGACCCTGCCTGGGCGGGAGGCAGTCTCTACACTGATTCCCGGAAAATTATTCTGGAGTCAAGCAGGGAAGAGATCTGGCCGGCCGTCAGCTCGATCGGAGGCGAGGTCGGTTATTACTACGCAAACTGGTTGTGGAAGATTCGCGGACTGCTCGATCGGCTCTGTGGTGGGGTCGGACTCTGCCGGGGGCGGCGCAGCTCCTCGGAAATTTATCCGGGCGATGCCATCGATTTCTGGCGAGTGGTCGCAGTGGACAAACCGGACCTGCTGATGCTCTCGGCGGAAATGAAACTGCCGGGAGAAGCTGTGCTTTCTTTCCGTCTGGTACCGTTGGATGATCAGCGCACCGAGTTGCAACAGGTCGCGTGTTTCCTCCCCCGTGGTCTGTTTGGGATTCTCTACTGGTACGCGGTCATGCCGTTTCATCACTACGTTTTTAGCGGCATGCTGCGCGGTATTGCCGAGGCTTCCGGAAAAAGAATCATCTCGGGGCCGGAAAAATTTTAATGTATTTTTCTCGACAGAGCCTTTTTGCATTATGAAATATTTTTTTCAAGTCTTCGTAACCTATTGTTGAAAAATTGAATAGCCCTAGATTCCTAAAATCGAAGAAAACTGTTGAAAACAGAAAATCTGATCATATGGACAAGGCCGATATCATGAATATCACGCTTTTGGATGGAGGTATGGGTCAGGAACTTCTGGGGCGATCAGGATTACAGCCGACCGGGCTATGGTCTACGCAGTTTCTCATAGATCACCCCGAATTGGTTGCTGCGGTGCACAGCGATTTTTTTTCGGCCGGGGCGGATATTGCCACGACAAACAGCTATATCATCCATCGTGATCGGCTGAAGCCTTTTGGGCTGGAGCACCGCTTTGCCGATCTGCACCGCCAGGCGTGCATACTGGCGGTCTCCGCACGGGATAAGCATGGCTCCGGTCTGGTCGCCGGGGGTATGGGACCAACAGGGCGATCCTATCGTCCTGATCTTGTCCCCTCAGCAGAGGAAGCCGCTGAACTTTATGCTGAAATTGCCTACTTGCAAGAACCATATGTCGATCTATTCCTGTGTGAGACCATGTCATCCGTGGAGCAGGCACGTGGGGCAGTGATGGGCGCAAGCGTCGTGAATAAGCCTGTATGGTTGGCGGTCAGTGTTGCTGACGAGGATGGTTCAAAACTCCGCTCTGGGGAGGCGATATCAGAAATATTCCCGCTGATCTCAGAATTCAAGCTGGCAGCACTGTTGGTCAATTGCTCATCTCCTGAGGCCGTGAATCAAGCAATCCCCCGGCTGGCAGGTCAGGATGTTCCGATTGGCGCTTACGCCAACGGATTTGTGAAAATCGCGCCGGATTTCATGAAAGAGGGCGCGACTGTCGATCTATTGGAGAGCCGCACCAACCTGGGGCCAAAGAGTTATGCAGACTTTGTTGACGGCTGGATCAAGCAGGTTGCGACCATTGTTGGAGGCTGCTGCGAGATAGGTCCGGCTCACATCGAGGAGTTGGCAAAACGATTGAAAGGCAGAGAAATTTAGCCATCTCAACCCGACCAGCAGGGAGCAAATCGAATCGGTCGAGTGAGAACACCGCAGTCGCCATGCCTGATCTGACAGTCATTGTCAGACCTAGTTGTTTGTTCTTAACATCCAATCAATCGCTAAAACTTACTACTTATGAAATTCAGCCGGAGCTACCAAGAAAACGCTTTCAAAAGTGAAGTTCTGACCTTTGATGGAAGCAAAAAAACTTGATTTGTTACCGAATCGAGGCTCTCTTAAAGTCATTTTTTAAATCTCGATACAGTCAATTGCTTGGGGGTCACTCAAGCAGGAATTAAATAGAGACAGAGACAATAGGTAAATTAGATATTTTTTGATAGGCTTCCAGAGGGAACCTTTTCCATTTAATTTGTATAGGGAATCACATCATTCCATATCTGATAAGGGGTGTGCTGCGGTGAACCGACTTAGCACCTGTAATTCTCATTTATTTCTCCGGCGTCAACTGGGGTTGCTGTGTCTTTTTTTGTTGATACTCTTCTACCTATTTTTGCCAGCAGACTCAATGTCGGCGAATCCTCCTCCTATAAAATCAATCAAAATCGGAGTTCTAGCAAAGCGTGGGCCGGATCAAGCGCTCAATCGCTGGGTTGCAACAGCCGAATACTTGACTCAGGCGATCCCGGATCAACACTTTGAAATCGTTCCGCTTGATTTTGAAGGTGTCCACTTGGCAACGATGTCTCACAGTATTGATTTTTTAATCACCAATAGCAGTTACTACGTCCTGCTGGAGAAAGATCACGGATTAACCCGGGTCGCGACAATGGTTAATCGACACGGGGACAGCCCGCAGCAGTTTTTTGGTGGGGTCATTTTCACCCGTTCAGGGCGTAGTGACATCAATACCCTTAAAGATCTTGTTGGCAAATCATTCTGGGCGGTCGATCAGGATTCACTGGGGGGATGGCTTGCGGCCTGGCGGGAGTTTTATGCGCAGGGGATCAAGCCAGATCGCGACCTGAGCATGCTGAAATTTGCCGGAACCCATGATGCCGTTGTTACGGCGGTTCTCAATGGCACCGCCGATGCGGGGACGGTACGAACAGACACCCTTGAGGAAATGATAGAAGAAGGGAAGATTTTACCTTCTGACTTCAAGGTAATAAACAGACAGCTCCAGAATGACAAATTTAACTATTTTCTCAGCACCAGGCTCTACCCGGAATGGCCATTTGCTGCACTTCCTCACACAACAGATCAACTGATAAATGACGTGGCTCGTGCTCTGTTGAATATGCCTTCCTCCAGTCAGGCGGCTCAAGCGGCAAACATCTTTGGCTGGTCAGTGCCGAGTGATTATCAACCGATTTATGACCTCCTGAAAGAGCGGCACCTGGATCTGTATAAAAAATATGTCGGAGACCTTTCTGTAACCGATTATGCACGTGAAAATTGGTTGACAGTGTTGTCACTCTTTATTTTATTTTGCCTGCTGCTTGTCTCTACTGGACACACGATTTTTCTCAATAGAAAACTTGAACATCGGGTTGAAGAAAGAACGCAGGCCCTGTATCAAGAAAGCGCTGAACGCAAAATGATCGAAGAAAAATTACATCAGGCAGAAAAGATGGAAGCTATTGGCTTAATGGCGAGCGGCGTTGCTCATGATCTGAATAATATTCTCTCCGGAATCGTCAGTTATCCAGAACTGCTCCTCATGCGCTTGCCAGATGACAGCGACTTACGGCAACCACTCGAGGTTATCAGGGAATCAGGCTTACGGGCTGCTGCCGTTGTTGATGACCTGTTAACCGTTGCCAGGGGCGCCGCCAAGGTGCGTACCCATCTCCATATGAACACGCTGATACTGGAATATCTTCAGTCCCCCGAAGCAAACAAGGTTCGATCCCTGTATCCACAGGTTTCCATATCAACGGATCTCTGGCCAGGGAATCCGGTAGTAAATTGCTCAGCCATTCATGTCAAAAAATGCATCATGAACCTGGTTCTCAATGCCGCTGAAGCAATTGGCACTACAGGAGCAATTAACATTCGCACTGAGCTCAGCGAACTGTCAGAAGAGCAGGCCGCAGCGATTACGCTAGCGGCTGGCGGATACTTTGTAATGAGTGTTTCCGATAATGGTCACGGAATCTCCAGTGCGGATCAAAAGGATATCTTCGAACCCTTTTACACGAAGAAGAAGATGGGACGCAGTGGTACAGGCCTCGGGCTTGCGGTTGTCTGGAGTTGTATGCAGGATCATAACGGGGCTGTGGTAGTTAACAGTGATGAGAAACGCACTACCTTTAGTCTTTATTTTCCAGTGGACACTGAGAGCCTCAGTACTCCTGAGGAGACAAAAAATGGCAAAAATGTCGATGCTGAATTAAGAGGAAATGGGGAATGTATTCTGGTGGTCGATGATGAAGCGCAACAACGTGATGTCGCCGTAAAGATTCTGACAGAGTTGGGGTATCAAGCAGCTACGGTCAGTTCGGGCGAGAGTGCAATTGACTATGTTGCAACCCATCAGGTTGATCTGTTACTGCTCGATATGGTTATGACTCCAGGAATCGACGGCCTCCAAACTTATCAAAAAATCAAAGAGAAATATCCACCCCCCAAAGCCCTGATCGTCAGTGGCTTTTCTGAGAGTGAAAAAGTCAAGAAAGCCCTTTTATTGGGTGTCAGTGGCTTTTTAAAAAAACCGTACACGGTGAACCAAATTGCTACTTCTGTAAAGAAAGTCTTATCTTAATAAACTACTAAATTTATTATTTTTTTCGGGTAATGAGATTATAGTCCAGAACTAACCGCTGATATCAATAGGCAATCCAAGATGCTTCTACATTTTCATCAATAGAATGGTACAGGCCCTGGGCGTAAGATCTTTTGTTTCAGTTCAATTAAATTAACTCGAAAACCACCGGCTATTCGAGAATTTCGGCTGCCAAATCCAGCCCGGATTAATGCAGCTTCAGCTACTACCGACTGCGATCGGGCCGTCATCCTTCAGATAAGGACAATAACAGTGGGGCGGTCGGGGAGCTTTGCGAAGATCCGTTTCGACTTGAACATCCAGGTCGGCCACCAGCGGTAGATGATCTGAAAATTGTACTGGTGGAACCTGAAAATCCCGTACTTCAATCTCCTTACTGTGAAGAATAAAATCTAGATGTCGACGCGGATTATTGCTCGGGAAGGTCGGCAAGCTCTCGTTATTGGCATTTTTCAATCCGGTAGCGGCCAGAAACAGGTTGATTTCATGCTCACCCCAAAGAGCATTAAAATCACCCGTAACCAGACAAGGTTTTTGCGTTGTTTTCACCAGATTAAATAGTTCTCCTAACTGCCGATGGCGCACCCGCGATCCGAGCGCCAGATGCACCAGATAGACTACAAGGTGCTCAAGCTCCAGTTCGATCACCAGCCGTTTCATACCATGCTCAAAGAAATGAAAGGTTTCATTACGGATTCGGCCCCGGGTCAGAAACGCATTCCCTTGCTTTCTCAGCACCGGGACATGTCGCCAGAATGACCTTTCAGCGTACTTGATCGAATGGCAGTGATAGTGCCCCAGCGCATCGGCTAACTGTTCGGCCTGATTCTTTCCACCACTGCGATATGATCCATGATCAACCTCTATCAGACCAACCAGATCCGGTTCAAGTTCACGCAGAAACGCCGAGATCCGCGCCAGGTTTCTGGTGGAAGATTGCATTGAATGACGCACCTTCGGACCAGTGGCATAACAGATGTTATAGTGAACAAATCTCATCA